>CACYEC010000413.1 GCA_902773225.1 uncultured Bacteroidales bacterium | reverse complement strand
CTGATAAACGGTGAAACGTGTAAACGAGTAAACGCACCCCAATGCTGAATGTTCAGCAATGGTAGTCAATCAATGGCTGTTTGCTCTATTCTTGAATGATCCAGTCCTCGACAGTGCGTGTGTCTGGGTTCATGCAGACACCGACCTTCACCACCCTTCGTCCATCCGCTTGATACGGGATAGCGTAACTTTTGCTGTCGATTTGCTTGAGTGCAGCATGGGCGGTGTCGCCCACCTTGAGTTCGAAGACGTAAATGGCATCTGGCATCCACACCACCATATCCGCACGGCCACCGGCACACTTAACCTGTGTGCGTGTATAGAAGTTGAGTGTGGAGAAAATCAGGTACATGGTATATTCATAGAATCCCTCCGCTGTAGTCACGTCTTGTAGTTTCTGCTTGAACCCCTCCACGTATGGGATGCTGGCCAGATAGGCCTGCATCTCGCGCATGGCTTGATTGATGTCGTTCTTAACCAGCGCACGCCAGAACCTGAGGGTGAATCCGACCTTCACACGTCCTGCTTCCAATCCTGTATAGACAGGCAACAACCCCTCGACGTAGCCAATGCGTACCTCTTGGTTTGGTATAGAAAGGGTGTAGGTTTCCGTATAGCGGTCGTAGTCCTTGATGGTCAGATAACCACTTTGGTAAAGCAACGGCAGAGCTGACTGCATGGCTTCTGTTGGCTGGTCAAATTCAGAGGAGAACACTTCCAGACGGTCCAACGACATGATGTCTGTGTGGAAAAGCTGCATCTGGCGAATGAGGAATGTGGGTGTTCCACTGTCGAACCAGTAGTTGTCCACTTTTCCAAACAGAAAGGCTTTGACCAGGCTGAACGGATTATACACTTCATCTGGTTTATCTGTAAATCGATAGCCGTCGTATTTCAGTTTGAGTTTGTTGTGCATTTCCTCGTAGGTCATCTCGTTGGCGGTTGCCAGCAGTTCGATGTCCTGTTTGAGTGTTGTCGTCAGTTCCTCCTCTGTGATGCCGCAGATAGTGGAGAAAGCAGGGGTCATCGTCACGTTCGCCAGGTTGTTGATGGTGGAGAAGATGCTGAGTTGTGAGAACTTGGTGATGCCAGTGATGAAGCAGAACTTGATGTAAGGTTCCATCATTTTCAGTCGTTGGTAGAACTCCTGCATCACCTCGCGCATGTCGTGAAGGCGTTCGTCATCGTGAAGAACGTCGAGCAGTGGGGCGTCGTACTCGTCGATGATGACCGCAACCTGATTTCCCGTCTGTTTGTGGGCCCGTTCGATAAGCCCTGCAAGACGCATACCGGGAGATGTCTCTTCCGAGTCATTGCCATAGATTTCCTCGTATGGCTTGATTAGTCGCCCAAGTTCCATCTTCACCATGTCGGGTGGCAGGTGTTTGGCTCCGCTGAGGTCGAAGTGGAGCACGGGGTACTTGGTCCACTGCGTCTCCAGCTCCATGATTTTCAGTCCCTCGAAGAGTTCTCGCTCGCCACGGAAATAAGAAGCCAATGTCGAAGATAGCAGCGACTTTCCGAAACGGCGAGGGCGGCTCATGAAAACGAACTTGGCATAATGTGCCAGTTGCCAGACCAAATCGGTCTTGTCAACATACACATATCCGCATTTGATGATTTCGGAGAAGGTCTGGATTCCTACGGGATATTTTCGTCTTATTTCCATTGTTCTTGGTTTTTGCCTGCAATTTAGTCATTTTTTGCAAAACAGAGTAAGATATCGAGGTAAAATAAACAATTCATTAAGAATTAACTAAAGTTTTGGAAGTTATAAGAAGGAGTTAAATAGGGAGTTAAGCCAGCTTGCTGGCTGGAAGTTAAGCACTTTATTCAGCGAGTTGAGCCGCCTCTTCAGGAGAGAGCAGGGGGTTGATGTTGACCGTCAGGCTATCGTTGCCCCAAAGCTCACGGCGTTCGGATAGATCCACAGGGTTGCCTTGTCGGTTCATGCTGCCATATTCTGCCATGCGGGTGGGGTGGATATAGTCGCGCATCACGGTCCATCCTTCCCGCCTTGGAATGACGTTCATACGTGTGCGTATGTACTGGCAGCGGCTGCCATCCTTCCATGCTCGTCCGAGGCTGTAGCGTCCGTCTTGCGCCTGAGAGCCGTCGATGGTGCAATCCACGAAGACATACCCTTTCAGCCGTGGCACTCCTGGTGCGGTGATGCAGTCCGCTTTGTTGCGGTCCTCCAGGACGATGCGGCAATGTCGGAAGGTCGCATCTCCACCACCGCAGATGAAATCCACTGTGCCGTGCAACTCGCAGTCCTCAAAGAGGAATTCGCCTGTGTTATTGTTGGAATAATAAGTGTCTTGGTGGCTGAGCAGTTTCACACGTCTGCACACAGTTCCTGTGGATTGGTCCTGCAGCGCCACGGCTCTTCCGGCGAAGTTTCGTTCGTTGTACTCGTATGCGTTTTTCAAAGTCAGGTTCTCTATGATGGTGTTGTGGCAGTTGGGATTGAGGAGTAGTGTAGCGGTGATGTCGATACCCTCGTGTTCGGGGTTGTTCCATAGTATGGTGCTGTCCATGCTTTCTCCAATGATGCTTACATTGGGTGCTGATAGCGTGGTGATGGGGCTTGGATAGTCTGTTCCCTCCACATTGACGGTGGTTCCTTTGTCACCTGAGAGGAAATATGATCCGTTACGGATGAAGATGATGAATCGTGCAGTGGTGTCCGCTCGTGCTTGTGCGGCGTTGAAAGCGTCGGCTACTGTTCCGTTGTCTGGAACGATAAAAGAAGGCTTGTTGGGTTCGTCGTTATCGTGTAGTGTCTCGACTCCGCCCAGCAGTGTCAAAAGTGACAAGAGGATGTTACGGATGAATATCATAGACAATCAGTGTGTGAGTATGATTTGTTTGGTTATTAGGATTTTATCCATATTGAGTCTTTTGGATACGATGATGTGTGCAAAGTTATAAATAAAGAGGATGAAGGCGAAATAAAAGGAAAGGGAATTTGGAATTTTGGGATGAAAACTGTGATGTCAAAGGGGAAATAGGATCATTACTTAGGTTGATCTCAGATAAACGGTGAAACGAATAAACGAGTAAACGAAGCCCAATGCTGGTTTATTTGGAACAGCATTTTACAATAAAAAACTGGCAGTAAAAATGTTTCATAATAAAAGTTAAAAAGAGGAATGTTTATACAGAATGGAGGGTTATATGCATATTTTTGGTGATTCTGTGGGGTATTTATGGATGTTTATGCAATGTTGTATGCAAAAATGTTTCATGGGTATGACAAAATGAAACATGAATTTGCCATAAATAAATCACAAATTTTTCATGAATTTTCATGTAAGATGAAGCCTTTTGTAATTCTCATGAATTCAATCAATGATTTATTGGTGGTACACTTTTCAGTTGGAATCTACAGTTATTACGGGTAAAAATGGCACATAGACCTTACTATCTGGGGTAAGTCGATAAAAAAAAGAAGTTTTTTTTAATGATGTAACTTGAAAAAACCTCATATTTGATAAGTTTTGCGTATTTTTGCAAACGAATGTCGGATTAAGGCTCCAGTAGAGGGGTACAAAACATCGGGCAGTCACTACATAATGGGAAAGCGACACTGTACGCTTTGTTTTTGGTGACTTGAACTACCACAATCAAATCTCAATCAAAGACAAATGCAGAGGTGACGCCTACGGGTGTGTATATATGCGCAGCCGGAGTGTGCCGAGGGCTATTCGTATGCCCTCACGCACACTTTTGGTGCATTATTATATATACCGACGTGGGTATTATACTCTGTCTGTTCTATTGAGAGGGCTGTGGTAGGCCCAAGTCACAGAACGGACAGCAGTAGATACCCGCGTTTTTTGTTGTGCAGTTAACCACAATCGAAACTAAACCCTGAACTTGGGTATCATAGGGGATAACGACAAAAGAAAGGATAGATTGCCAATTAAGACACAACCTCATGGCATCTTTGCTTTTTTGCTGAGCAAGACATGGCAACAAGAATAACCCCCTTCCATGCAAAGTATTATGCAGCGTTACTCATGGGACAGTCATCGAATGGTGATGTGTCTTCATTGTCACAGTCTTTGCTTAGTTCAACAGTCGATATCAATCCGCATCAGATAGATGCGGCCCTATTTGCCTTCAACTCGCCTTTGTCCAAAGGCATTGTACTTGCCGATGAAGTTGGTTTGGGAAAAACTATAGAAGCAGGATTGGTGATTTGCCAATATTGGTCAACAGGCAAACGGAAAATCCTCATCGTCAGTCCCTCATCACTACGAAAACAATGGGAAGCAGAACTACTTGAAAAGTTTGGCATTCCCAGTGAGATACTCGATACGAAAAATTATAACTCATATCTTCGAGAAGGCAAGAATCCTCTTCATCCTCGTCGAGTCATCATCTGTAGTTACAATTTCGTCGCCAAACACAAGGAGACAATCATGCTTCATGCCTTTGACCTTGCTGTTGTTGACGAAGCGCACAAGATGCGTAATGTCTATCGTTCGTCAGCCCGCACTTCTTCTTCCGTCAAAGATGCAATAGTTGGAGTGCGTAAATTGTTACTTACCGCCACCCCTTTCCAGAATTCATTGATGGAACTTTATGGTTTGACAAGCGTCATTGACGACAGGCTTTTTGGCAGTGAGAAAAGTTTCCGCCGTCAATACGGAACTGGTGATAACCTTGTAGAGTTGCGTCAAAGAATCAAGAATCTGTATCAACGAACACTTCGTTGTGATGTCCAAGAGTATATCAAATACACCAAACGTTATCCTCTTGTTCAGAAATTCGATGCCACAGACTCAGAGCAAGAACTCTATCAGGAAGTATCGGAATTTCTGCGTCGCGATGACCTTTACAGTGTACCAGCATCTCAGAAGAAGCTGACAACCATGATAGTTCGCAAGATACTGGCATCTTCCACATACGCCCTTGTTTTCACATTGACACATATCAAGGAACGTTTGCAACGAATGTTGGAAAACGAGCAGAATGAGCGTTTCGACATCAATGAACTGTTAGATGATGACGAAATGATAGTCTGTGAGGAGACAGATGATGACACAGAAACAGAAGACATTCAAATCCAGCCAGTTGATGACAGTATAGACATTCATCGACTGAAAGATGAAATCTATACAATCGATTGTTTTATTGCCAAGGCGAAAACCATAAAGCATGAATCAAAGGCACAAGCCTTGCTCTCAGCATTGGAGAATGCTTTCTTTATACTTGAAGAAAAAGGAGCGGAGCGCAAAGCACTTATCTTTACGGAATCCATTAAAACACAGTTGTTCCTTCGTGATTATCTTGAAGCGAACGGTTATGACGGTCGTATTGTGCTATTCAACGGAAAAGCGTCGGAGCCTCAGACAAACGAAATCTATAAGCGATGGTGCGAGAAACATCCCGAAAGGGTAAGTGGCATTCGTGCAGCCGACCGTCGTGCCGCGGCTGTGGATTATTTCCAGCATGAGGCTGAGATCATGATAGCTACGGAAGCAGCAGCCGAAGGCTTGAACCTCCAGTTCTGTTCTCTTGTAATCAATTATGACCTACCTTGGAATCCTCAACGTATAGAGCAACGTATAGGTCGTTGTCATCGCTATGGTCAGAAACACGACGTTGTAGTAGTCAACTTCCTGAATATGCGCAACTATGCCGATGTTCGAGTTTTTAATTTGCTTTCCACCAAATTCAAACTCTTTGATGATGTATTTGGTGCCAGTGACGAGGTGCTGGGGCAGGCAGACACCATCGACATCGAAACCCGTATTTGGCAAATCTATCAGCAGTGTCGTAGCGAGGAGGAAATCAATCAGGCATTTGAGCAACTGCAGAACGAGATGCAAGTTCAGATAGACGACCGCATGAAAGAAGTGCGTTCGCAAGTCTTAGAGAACTTTGACATCAATGTTCAGGAACATCTGCGCATGACACGTGATAAGACAAGTGCATTCCTTAATCGATATGAGCACATTTTCTGGGAACTCACTAAATATATTCTTTCCAGACAGGCTGTTTTTGATGACACCACACATACATTCTTCCTTTCTCAGAGTGTAGCAGGCCAACGAACAGGCAAGTATGCCCTGTTGCAGGATGTCTCCGATGCCATGCCATATCGCCTTAATTCTCCCTTGGCTCAATATGTTGTCAATTCGGCATTGTCACTCAGCCTTGACACTCGTGCTGAAATTATTTTCGATCAACACGCCTTACCGATGAACGCCTCCTTGCCTGATTATTTGTTAGGACATAGTGGTTACCTTCAGTTGTCGTTATTGTCCGTTTCTGCATTTAGTGATGAACAATACATGCTATTTAATGGCATTACCGACGGTGGGCGCATACTTTCTCAAGAAGACTGTGAGAAGTTGTTTCTCAATGGTGGTGAAGAGCGCACAGGGGTTGATATTGATGAGCAGACAAGACATCGTTTGCAGTCGGATGTGGTTCAGCATACAACAGCCAAACTTAAAGAGATAGACTCGCGTAACCTATTGTTTTTCCGTCAGGAGGAAAACCGTATTTATCAATGGGAGCATGATGTGGTAGATGGCATAGAAACAGAGATCAGCACAGTAAAACGTTCTATTCAACAAGCTGAGCGGGAGGCACGTTTGGCTCAGTCGGTGGAAGAGAAATTGAAATTGGAACGGCAGGTTGACGAACTGAAACGCAAGAAACGCCGCCTACGTAATGAGTTGGAAGACCGTGAGGACGAGGTTGCAGAACAACGAAAAGCCATGCTGCACGAATTGGAACAACGGCTAATCCGACAGACAGAGAGTCAAAACATGTTCCTTGTTCGATGGAGCGTGAAAAATGAATAAAGAGATTCAAATACGACTATATGGCACAGAATTATTACAACGCTTTTATAGCGAAACTACAAGAAATCTTCATGATGGATCATGCCGAACTCGATTTTGGCATATACCGGATCATGAATCAGAAACGGCAGGATATCAACACATTCCTGCAAACACAGCTGTTGCCCCAGGTGAAAGAAGACCTTGAAGATGTTGCCGATGGTGACACGGAACACGACCGTCAGCGCATGGCACAGATTGAGGCATCTGTAGGAGGCAATGTTGAAGTCTTGCCTTTGGGCACTCCTATGAGAGATGAGTACGAACAGTTGAAAGCAAAACTCTCGCAGACAGCAGACACCGAGGCACTGCAAGCCGAGGTGTTCTCACATCTCACCACTTTTTTCTCACGCTACTACGATGGAGGAGACTTTATCTCCAAGCGTCGCTATAAGGACAATACTTACGCCATACCTTACAATGGAGAGGAAGTGAAACTTCACTGGGCGAACAGCGACCAATATTACATCAAGACAAGCGAGTATTTCCGTGACTATACGTTCTATCTGCCTCATTCACGCCGCAAGGTCCATTTTGTGCTGCGCGATGCTTCCACAGAGCAAAATAACAACAAATCGCAGAACAATATGGAACGCAAATTCGCTATTTGGCAACAGAAGAATGAAAGTGATTCGGTGGTTGTGATTGTCGAAGGCGAATTGCGCATTTTTTTCTCCTACGATTTGATGCCAAAATCCACGAAACAGAAAGATTTACTGAAAGATGCTTTCGATACCATTTTGCCACTTGTTCCAGACGATTTCAAGGAATTGCTGACTGTGAAATCGCCTACAAAAGACAATGCCAACCGGACATTGTTGGAAAAGCACCTGACCGATTATACAGCCAAGAACTCATTCGATTATTTCATCCATAAAGACCTTGGAGGTTTCTTGCATCGAGAACTGGATTTTTATCTGAAGAATGAAGTTTTGCATATCGACGATCTCGACCCTAAGTATGTGGCTTCACAACTCATCATCGTCAAGGCCATCAAGAATGTAGGAGAGAAGATTATTCGTATGCTTGCTCAACTTGAAAATTTCCAAAAGCGCCTGTGGCTGAAGAAGAAGTTTGTACTTCAGTGCGATTATTGCATTACACTTGACCGTGTGCCAGAAAAACTCTATCCGAGTATCATTGCTAATGAATCGCAGCGCAAGGAATGGGTGCGTCTTTTTGCCATTGATGAAATCAAGGGCGACCTTACTACAGAAGGCTATAGCGAGCCGCTTTCGATAGAGTTCTTGAAGCAAAATCCTTTCCTTGTACTTGACACCGCTTTCTTCGATGCTAAATTCAAGCATCAGCTTATAGCAAGCATGGAGAATATAGATGAACAGACAAATGGACTGCTGATTAATAGTGAGAATTTTCAGGCGTTGGAATTGTTGCAAGAGAAATATAGGAAGAGGGTGAATGGTATATACATTGATCCTCCGTATAATACTTCTGCAAGTGAAATTGCATATAAGAACAGTTATAAAAAAAGTTCTTGGACATCAATGATATATGATAGAATCAAATTGGGGAAAAAACTACTATTCCCTAATGGTCTTTCGTGTGTCACAATAGATGATTTCCAATTACATGAACTATATTATGTCTTATCGCACATATATGGTGAAGACTGCATAAAAGGGACTATTGCCATAAAAAATAATCCATCTGGACGTTCCACAGAATCGGGGGTTTCTATTGCTCATGAATACGCTCTATTTTGTTCTTTAGACGTTGACGCCAAAATCGGTAGATTGGAAAGGACACAAGAACAAAATGATCGATATGGGGAGCAAGACTTGGAAGGACAATACGAATGGGTTAATTTTAGAAAGCATGGAGGTTGGAAAGAAGATGCCCCTACAATGTTTTATCCTATATATATTACAGAAAAGACTATTAGGATTCCTAATTTGAAATGGAATGAAGATATAAGTGAATATGAAATTCTTGAACCACTTAACGAAGGAGAAACTTTATTATATCCCATAGATGAAGAAGGCACTCCAAGAAGATGGAAATGGGGTCTTGAAAGAGCACGCTTAGAAATAAGTCAAATGAAAGTGAGACATGATAGAAATGGGAAATTGGCTGTATATATAAAATCAAGACTAAATGATAAAGGTATTCTTCCACTGACTATATGGGATAAAAGCGAGTATTCCTCTACATCAAATGGAGCCAATTTAATTAAGGGTATTTTTGGCGCAGATAATGTGTTTTCTTATCCTAAGTCGCTATATGCTGTCGTCGATTGCTTAAAGGTTCTAAGAGTTGGTGACAATTCTATAGTGTTTGATTACTTTGCGGGTTCTGGAACAACAGGACATGCTGTTATTGAAATGAATAGATCTGATAATAAGAACAGAAAGTTCTGTCTTATAGAGGTTAATAGTTATTTTGATTCAGTAACAAAATCTCGTGTTCTAAAAGCCATTTATTCTAAAGATTGGAAAAATGGCAAACCCATTTCCCGCAACGGAATTTCCCACAGCTTCAAATACATGCGTTTGGAGCAATACGAAGACACATTGAACAACCTTCAGTTGAAAACCACTCAAATGACGTTTGAAGAAGGCAAGTTCAAAGAAAGTTATATGTTGGGTTATATGCTTGACACCGAGACGCGTGACTCGTTGTTGAATCTGAAATGGTTTGAGAATCCTTTTGCCATGACGTTGAAGGCCACACGCGATAACGAGTTGGTTGAAACTCCTGTGGATATGGTTGAGACTTTTAACTATCTGATAGGCCTGAACGTGGAAACAGAAGATTGGTATCATGACGACAATATCTGTGTTGTAACAGGCCGTACCCATAGAGAAGGATTGCACACTCAGGTTATCTGGCGTAACTGTAATGTTATAGACAATGCCGCACTGAACAAGTTCTTCGACCGCATGGACTACCGCACACGCGATTCAGAATATGATGTCATTTATGTGAACGGCGACAACACCTTGCCTAATTTGCGACGAGACGAAGAACATTGGAAAGTGATACTCATAGAAGAGGAATTCCAAAAACGGATGTTTGAGGAGGAGTAAATATGGCAAAGAAACAGACAAACCGGCCTGCACGGTTGCAGGAGGCATTAGTGCTTCATAAATATATGCTCCATCTCTTTGGTTGCAATGACTTAGTAGCCATGAGCCAAGACATGAGAGACCCAGCGCTTGAAGGGATAGATGATGAGGGAGTATCTCGCTTTTACTATTCTCTCCATAGTCATCTGTACAGTTTCAAGATTTCCGAAGAAAAGCTATTAGAATACGACCAGAACATCGTGCGTCACACTCATGCCATCAACGAACGGCGAATAGAAAAAATACAGTGGAAGTACTTCCAATATCTTGCATTGCTTTTCACAGAAGTATATCTTGACCGATATTTTGCAGATCGTCAACAACTGCTCTCAGACATCAACCGATTTCTTAACGACGACTTCAACTTCCGTACAGAAACATTTCACGGAATATCGGAACTGACGGAGGACAACCTGAATAAATTGGCTTTCTGGTGCGCTACAGGCTCAGGCAAGACATTGATGATGCACATCAACATCAAGCAGTATCAGCACTACGCAGACAAATACAACGCCAAGAAACTGAACCGTATCATTATCCTCACACCAAATGAAGGGTTGTCGCGTCAGCACTTGAAAGAATTAGAGTCTTCGAACTTTGACGCTCAACTGTTTTCTAAACAGATGAGCATGGGTCTGTTCAAAGGGAAGAGTATCGACATCATCGACATCAATAAATTGGCAGAAACAGATGGCGACAAGACCGTGGCAGTGGAGAGTTTCGAGGGCAACAATTTAGTTCTTGTGGATGAGGGGCATCGTGGTTCAGGTGGCGAGGTGTGGAAAGGCTATCGCAATGTACTCACTACAGAAGGATTTTCATTTGAATATTCTGCAACTTTCGGGCAAGCCATAGCCGCTCAAACGGGCAAGAACCGAACCACTTTGTTGGAAGAATATGGTAAAACCACACTTTTCGATTACAGTTACCGTTATTTCTACAATGACGGTTATGGTAAGGACTACCGTATCATGAATATGGCTTCTTGGGATGACGAACAGATGCTCAATATGTATCTAACGGCCTATCTATTATGTTTATACGAACAGATGGTAGCATTTGACAGCACATCGTTCATGAAGCAACGATTCCTCATTGCCCGTCCTTTAGGAATCTTTGTAGGTAGTTCTGTCAATGCGGTACGTAAACTGAATGGAAGGGACGTCAGTGATGTGGTTCAGATTTTGTTGTTCTTACAGCACTTTGTCGAGAACCCAGAAGAGTTCATTGGTTATATCAAACGTTTGCTCGACCCGAATGATGGAATCAAGAATCCCCGTGGCTATTCATTGTTTGCCGGTTCTTTCCAGTTGACAAAGGATGGCTTGCATATTGGTGATGAAGATGCCTTTGCCCGTTCAACCTACTATAAGGTTATCAACAAACTCTTTCATAGCAATGTTCCTGGTGCTCGTCTTCATCTTGACAAACAGAAAGGTGGCGATAAAGAAATAGGATTGCGCATAGGAAATGCTCCTTATTTCGGTGTCATCAATGTAGGTGACAGTGATTCCCTGATGAAATTATGCGAGGTTAATGGATTGCTTTGCGAATCTCGTGATTTTGGCACTTCTTCGCTCTTCATTAACATCAATAATGATGTTTCGAGCATCAATCTACTTATTGGTTCGAAAAAATTCAGTGAGGGCTGGAGCAGTTGGCGAGTGTCTGCAATGGGACTGATGAACGTGGGGCGGAGCGAGGGATCTGAAATCATACAGCTTTTTGGTCGTGGTGTTCGTTTGAAAGGTTTCCAATTCTCCTTGAAACGCAGCAGTGCTTTAGACAGCAGTTACAATCCTGGCAACTTACCACGAGGTTTGCGTTCGCTTGAGACACTGAACATCTTCGGGGTACGAGCAGATTATATGGACACATTCCGTAAATATCTGGAAGATGAAGGTTGTCCTGCCAATGAGGATAGTTATACCCAGATTAATATCCCTACGGTAAATTTGCTGGGTGACCATCGATTGAAAGTTGTACGTTTGAAAAAAGGTTATGACTTCAAGAAAACTGTTGTTGTTCATCCTGAAGATTATACAGACGGTATTACAGTTCGCGTTGACTTTCTGAAAAAAGTTGAAGCCATTTGGAGCAAGAAAGCTGGTGTTGATGCTGTGGGGGAGTTGCCCAATGGAAAACTGACTTCAGCACATTTGTCAATGCTTGACTGGCGGCGTATTTTCTTTGCCATGCAACAGATGAAGAATGAACGTAGTTGGTGGAATATGGAATTCAGTATTGACACCCTACAGCAAATGATGCAAAGCCCTGATTGGTATGAATTGTTCATAGAAGAAGCCGACTTGCAATTCAATGACTTTGGAAGAGACGTGGCACGGTGGGAGGAGATAACCATTGCGCTACTCCGTGCATATATTGACCGAAGTTATAAACTGGCTAAAGGCGGATGGGAAGCACAGTTCATGGAAACCGTCTATCTTGATCCCCAAGACCCTAACTTCTTTAATGAATATGCAGTGGAAGTGCGTTCTGACCAAACCGCTTGGATAGAAAAACTGAAAGAACTGCGCGAACAAATCCGTTCACATCATTTCGAAAGAGACTTCCAAATAAATCTTAGTTTTTCACCAAAATGTACCTAAAAATCATAAAGTAGCTAAAAAATAGGGTTTTTCTCTTTGTTGTTTCAATATTTATAG
>CACYEC010000412.1 GCA_902773225.1 uncultured Bacteroidales bacterium | reverse complement strand
TTTTTTTCGTAATTTTGCCTTATCTTTCACCTACAAATGAGAAGTGAAGTAAAAACATTCAGCTTAATTCATTAATAAATTATGAAGTGTAGATTAACAATCCTGTTACTAACATTGTTTAGCATGGTAGCCAATGCCCAAGAAAACGACCCAACATCCACAACACAAGCCCCCGTTCCTCCAAAGAAAGCAGTAAGGACGCTATCCTTGATTGGTGGTCCTGCATGGATAGCCTCCGATGTCTATACCCCAAGCGGAAAATACAATTGGAGAAGTGGTTTTGAGTGGGGAGGCGAACTCACAGTCTTGTACGCCAAAGGCTTGGGTTTCGGCTTTGCCTATATGCACAACCAGACCAAATATCCTGATGGAAAACTCACCCAGAATTTCGTTGGTCCCTCAATTGCCTATGGCCGCGACCTGTCTAAACATTGGCGTACTAAAGCATCCTTGGGACTTGGCTATGGAGATGTCAAAGACGGTCCGAAAACAAAGGACAAATTCACAGGAATCACCGACGACCATACACAGAATGGATTCTGCGCCCGCTTTGCCATAGATATCGAGTATATGCTCTCCCAAAGATTTGGAATAGGACTCTACATCCAGGAAATCAGACTATTCACTGAAAAGTCAACGTTTTATTACAATGGTGAAAAAATAGAAGAGAACGGCACGGGACGTTTGGGAGCCAATTTAGGACTCCATTTCTATTTGTAAGAACTTCAACTTAGTTCTACGTTTGCAGCGAGATTGCATGGCATGAGCGGATATCCACCAGAGACACCATCACATATCATGCCACTGCTCAGAAAAGCAAAAATGATACCCTGATTCAACCCACTCCCCCAAAAGGAAAAAGAAATTGCATCGATTTACGCACTTTGCATTACAAATATTTGCAGAGTGCGTAAATTCGTTATAATTTTGCCTCGTCTTAACAAAAACAGAAACAACCATGGACAAAACACAAGAAGAAACGAACAACCCAAACCGCAAGACACTCAATGAGCAAATCATCGAGGTGTTGAGAGAAGCGCAGGCCGCCTTTGGCAGTGTTCAGACAGACTCCAAGGCACAGGAAAGCCAGGATGGAGAACCGGCGTCGAACCAGGAAGAACCAGCATGGTTCAGAAAGTACCGCGCAGAGCAAGAGAAACTCTACCAGCAACTACGCAACGACAACGACAGCATGAAAGCCGAAAAACGACGTGAGGAGTTGAACGCCGTCATCAAATCGGCAGCCGACCGAGTCGGTATCCCCAAGTATCTGGTCGAGCATCTCAAGATTGACGCAAAAGGTGACGTGGAACAACAACTGACACACATCAAACAGGAAATGGTGAACCACAGCCTCCTGCCTGTCGATGCCCAGCGCAAGACCGACAACAAAGGGCTTATAGAGAGCGAAGCCGACGAATGGGCGAAGAACATTGAGCTATAGATACTATAGACGCTATAGAAACTATAGATACTATAGAATAAAAAACAACCACTAAAAACAATCAATTATCATGAGTATCATTTTCAGAGAGAAGAGTTATTCGGGCAGAAGAAACGCCATCTGGCGCGAGCCCAAGGTGTTGCCAGGCGGTTTTGCATTGGCACAGACCTTCGCCGCCGGCACATTGCTCAAGCGCGGCACATTGGTGAACGTCGATACAAGCCTGATGAGAGCGGGTATCGTGAAGGTCGGCAAGGTACTGAACGGCGGTACCACTACCGTTCCCCGAGTGAGCAAGGACAACTACCTGATGGCTGGCGACACCGTCATGAAGGTGGGAAGCGACATCACAAGCACCGTCGCATCAGTGGATAGGAGCAACGAGGATTACGACGTGGTGACCTTGACTACCGCCATGAGCGGTCTGGAAGAAGGCAACTACATTCAGGAAGCCGACACCAGTGGCAACAGCCCTGTAGCCGCCTATGAACCCAATGCCGTCCTGGCCGCCGACCGCACCATCATGGAGAACGACCTTCCGACGGTCGATGTGGCATGGCAGGCACTCGTCATCCGCAAAGCCGCACAATCCTTCCCCGACAGTTTCCTCACTTCGAGCATCGCTTTAACAAACAATCATAACATCTTGTTTATCTATTAGTAATTATTCAATTACACAACAATCAATCATCATGGATTACACATCTATTTTCGGCGAGTTGACACAAAGTGTGCAGGCTCGCATCGATGCCGCCTCTCGCCACGGCAAACAAATCTTCGACCGCGCCATCTATCCCCAATACCTCGACTGGGACACCCCGACAGTGGGGCTGAACTTCGAAGAGTTGATTGGCGAGTACAAGATCACCGTTGCCGCCGCTACCATCGGCGACAACTCCAAAGAACCCGAACTGAACACAGAAGGTATCAGCACCATCAAGCAGAAAGTGCTCAACCATGCCATCAGCCGTCCATTGACCGTCAATGAGTACCGCACAATCCTGGGGTTGCTTGACTCCAAGAGACTCAGCAACCGACAGATGCGCCAAGAGTTGGTGAATATCCTTTGGGGCAGCGTGGAGGAAGTCGTGAACAGCGTCCAGAGCAAGATTGACATGATTTTCCTCTCGTGCCTGTCGAACGGCGGTGTATTCACATTCGACGGAAACACCAACCCAGAAGGTGGTGTGCAAGGTCTCATCGACTTCAACCAACCCTCCGACAACATCCTGACCGCGAGCACACCATGGACCGAGAATAACATCAACCTTGTTGACCCGTTCGAGGATCTGAGCGAGATGCTTGACAAAGCCGACGAGACCGTTTCCGTGAGCAAACTGCTCATTTCTCCCGCCAAACTCTCTTACATCATGCGCGCTCCCAAGATGCGCCAAGCCGTCCTCGGTAGCGACCACAGCAGTAGTCCATTGACACTCAGCGCCCTGAACACCTTCATGGAGAGCAACGACCTGCCCGTGTTTGAGAAAATCCGCCGCAAGTGCAGGGTGCCCAATTCGACGGGCTTGAGCGTCTTCTCTCCTTGGGTCAACGGCAACATTGTGGCTGTTCCTGCAGGCAAAATCGGTGTCATCAAGAACGCATACTGCAACAACGAACTTCGTCCGGAGCCAGGCGTGTCGTATTCCAACTACGGACGCATCCGTATCTCGGAATGGGGTGTGGGCGAAAGCCAGGGCATGAACGGCGCAGAATACACCAAGGCAGAGAGTCTGTCATTGCCCGTCATCACCGCCTTCAAAGGAATCTTCACCCTCAAAACCGAACCTGGACAATGACCAACCTCATGACCCTGCGTTCACGGTGCAAGTTGATATGCAACACCTGCTACGCCGACCGCGATGTCTTAGAGGCAGAACTATACGCCCACCTGCTGATTCCCGACATGGAGTACAACATGGACTTCGACCTCACGGTGATGACCTGTGCCCTGAACATCGTCGGCGGATGGGTGGAGACCTCGCGCAGCGAGGGCGGTTCACGCAGTCACGGCGGCATCAGCGTAAGCACCGACATAGAGGCTGTGAAACGCAACATGCTGTATTGGATACGCCGCTACGACCTCGACCCCTCAGACTTCAACCTGGAGGAATCATCGATTGACAATGGGTCCAACCGCTGGTGAAACTCCATTTTTCACTTGTAAAAGTTGAGTGCCATGAGATACAATGGATACATGAAATACAGAATCTTGACCGAGTCAGAAGGTGACGCTGAGCGCAGCGAATGGACACCCCACGAGGTGCGTGGCGCCACCTTCGACGACGACGGCAATCCTATCGCTGAGGAATCCGAATGGTCGGATCCCGTTGAGTGCTTCATCTCGATAGGCGAGATATCCATCGTAGACGACGAAGACAAGGGTTGCCATACGCATCAGCGTTACGAACTCATCACAGAGCAGATGGACATCGACACCGACCGTGTGTTGCTTTCACAGTCAGGGCGATTGCTCGGTGAATTCGATGTCGTCTATATCCAACAAACCTGGCTCGACAGGACGAAGTTCGTCGTGGAATAAGGACTCCCCTCTCAGGTCTCGTCCAGCACGAAAATGCTTAACGTTCCCTTTTCACTTCCTCTTTAACCCACTAAACAAACAGAAAAAACATGGAAAAATACATCTACAGACTGATTAAGTCAAGTGCGCTGGCAGCAGAGATAGACGGCAATGTCTATCGCCATGAAATGCGTCCTCGCGACGCGAAATCCGAGGACATAGAAGTGAGACTCATCAGCGGCAACATTGGTCAGTGCCAACAAGGCGAGGTCGAAATTGTCGTTTACGTTCCTCAGATGAGCGTCGGTTCACGCACCAACAAGGTGGACGACCTGGCACGCATACAATGGATTTGCGACATGATCCGGCTGACCATCGAAGAACATGGTAATCCCCGCATCCACCTCTGCATCAACAGCGAGCCAAAGATGAAAAGTCTTCCCGAAGCCAAGCAAACACAAGTTAAAGTAAAACTTGAATATAGTTTTGTAAATCACTGATTGGTTTATTATTATTTATTAGTGTTTCGATTAAACGATTAATCGAATAAACGTATAAACGATTAAACGGAAAAAAGAAAATCGATTAAACGAATAATCGATTAAACGAAAAAACACCCCCCCAAAAAAACAAAGACTATGGCAAAAATCATCATGGCATGGAGCAAATGCAAGATTGAGATTGGCAAGACAGGCGCGAACGACGCCATGGCGGAGACCCTGACCGACATCGGCGTGATTCTGAACCAATCGTCATCGTTGGAAGCAGAGGCAGGGGACACCCTGCAGGCCATTGCCACAGGTGGCGAAGTGGTGGCGGAAGAGGCACAGGAAGGCACCCTCCGTCTGGAAACCACACTGATAGAACCCACCGACACCCTGCTCACCCTCTTGGGCATCGGCACGACCGAGGATAACGAGACGACCGTCAGCACCCACATCGTGGATGGGGACTGGTCGGTGAAGGTGACACCCAAAAACATGGGCGCCAAGGGTATCGCCGCACCCAAATGCAGCATCACCTACGCTCCCTCCTGGGACGAGGAACACGGCAACCAGCTGACCCTGACCTTCAACATCCACAAGACCACCGACGCCAACCCCAACTACTGGTACAAGCGCTTCACCACCACATCTGCTCTTTAAGTTTCGGAATTTATAACATGGAGTTAAACAGGGAGTTAAGCCTTCATAGCACTCCAATTAACCCGGAAAGTCCGGAGAATAAACCAACAAAAAACAAACAAAAAAACTATGACCATTGAAAAGCAAACAGCCGATGCCATCCTCCAGTCGGCCAAAGAAACCATCGAGATTGGAGGGCAGCAATGGGAGATAGGCAAACCCACTGTAGGCACCATCATCATGGCAAGCGAGATGATCTCGCAGTTGCCCAAGTTCAAGGACGGCATGACAGGCAAGGACATCATCCCCGAGGTGATGCGTGTGGCCAAGGACGCCAAGATTATCGGTAAGATTGTGGCCCTGCTCATTCTTGGAGCCAAGCGTGTGCAGGAACACCGCAAGAGCGGGAAACGACCATGGTGGCGCTGGATTTTGGACTTTGTGTTCCACCGCAAGCAAATCCGTGAGGAAATCGACACCCTCGCCGACTTGATCCTGCAGGAGTTGGACTCCGACCGCATCTTCTCCATCATCAGCAGTCGCCTGGGCAACTTGCAGTTGGGCAGTTTTTTCGGCATTACCACTTCGCTGTCACAGAGCAACATCCTCAAAGCGACAAAAGACGAAGTGGATGCCTGAACGACTCCATCTGGGCGTTGGTGCTCAGCGTGTGCAAAAACTTAGGTGTACCCCCAGACTACGTGCTATATACCCTGAGTTTTGAGAACCTCCTACTCTACTGTCACGCCACCCCCGTCTATTCCCTCGCGGAGAACAATGCCAATGCCCACTGGAACGACCGCCTTGATGCCAACACCCCTGGTTGCATCACCCTCCCCGACGGATTGGTAATCAATCCATTCTAAACAAATTGAGACAGCCTGAGTTCATTCTCGGGCTGTTTTTATTATTTTTTTGTATTATAATGTGGCATAATTCGAATTATTCATCTATATTTGCATGATGAAAGCGTTGATGGCATTCATCAACGTGGACAAAGAGCGGTGCAAGGTGTTGCATCTTGTTATTATAGCAAACCCAACAATTATAATCAAATAGCACATGTCAAAAATTGTAACAATGGGCGAAATCATGCTTCGCCTGTCGCCCGAGGGCAACTACCGTTTCGTACAAGCCGAGAGTTTCAAAATCATTCCTGGAGGCGGAGAGGCCAATGTGGCCATCAGCCTTGCCAACTACGGTCACGAGAGTGTGTTTGTATCGAAACTGCCCAAGCATGAAATCGGCCAGATAGCCGTCAACGCCTTGCGCAAGTATGGTGTGAACACCGACTTCATCGCCCGTGGAGGCGACCGTGTGGGTCTTTACTACGCCGAGACAGGTGCGTCGATGCGTCCGTCGAAAGTAATCTACGACCGCGCCCACTCCTCGATAGCCGAGGCCAAGCCCGAGGACTTCGACTTCGACAAGATTTTCGAGGGTGCCGACTGGTTCCACTGGTCTGGCATCACTCCAGCCATCAGCGACGCCTCCGCCGAATGCCTTCGTCAAGCTTGTATCGCCGCCAAGAAGCATGGTGTGACCGTGAGTTGCGACCTGAACTTCCGCAAGAAGTTGTGGACCAGCGAGAAAGCCATCAGCATCATGCGTCCGTTGATGCAGTATGTGGATGTTTGCATAGGCAATGAGGAAGATGCCGAACTCTGCCTTGGTTTCAAGCCCGACGCCGATGTGAACGCCGGCAAGACCGACGCTGCGGGTTATGAGGGTATCTTCAAGGCCATGGCCAAGGAATTTGGTTTCAAGTACGTGGTATCGACCCTGCGCGAGAGTTTCAGCGCCACCCACAACGGTTGGAAGGCCCTGATTTACGATGGCAAGGATTTCTACCAGTCAAAGCGTTACGACATCAACCCCATCATCGACCGTGTGGGTGGTGGCGACTCGTTCTCCGGTGGTTTGATTCACGGTCTGCTGACCCGTGGCAGCCAGGGTGCGGCCTTGGAGTTCGCAGTGGCAGCCAGCGCACTGAAGCACACTATCCCCGGCGACTTCAACCACGTGAGCGAGGCTGAGGTGGATGCCTTGGCAGGTGGCGATGCCAGCGGCCGCGTGCAGAGATAGTTAAGAGTTAAGAATTAAGAATTAAGAGTTAAGAAATTATATATGGCAAGATTTGACAAGATAGCAGTATTGAGCAAGATAGGAGCCACTGGCATGGTTCCCGTGTTTTACCATAAAGACCCCGAGGTGGCCAAGAAAGTGATTAAGGCATGCTACGATGGTGGTGTCCGCGCCTTCGAGTTCACCAACCGTGGCGACTTCGCCCACGAGGTGTTCGCTGAGTGCGTGAAGTTCGCAGCCAAGGAATGTCCCGAACTGGCTTTGGGTGTGGGTTCCATCGTTGACGCACCTACTGCCGCCCTCTACATCCAATTGGGCGCCTGCTTCATCGTAGGTCCGCTCTTCAACCCCGATATCGCCCCCGTTTGCAACCGTCGCCTGATACCTTACAGTCCCGGTTGCGCCTCAGTGAGCGAGATTGGCAAGGCTCAGGAACTGGGTTGCGACCTGACGAAGGTTTTCCCAGGCGATGTCTATGGTCCCGCCTTCGTGAAAGACCTCAAAGCCCCCTGTCCCTGGTCGAAAATCATGGTGACAGGTGGTGTGGCCCCTACCGAAGAGAACCTGAGCGCTTGGTTCAAAGCCGGTGTGTATTGCGTGGGCATGGGCAGCAAACTCTTCCCCAAGGACAAGGTGGCAGCCGAAGACTGGCAGTACGTGACTGACAAGTGCGCCGAGGCACTGGCCATCATCGCAAAGATCAGGGAGAATCTGTAAAGACCCTAAAGACTTTAAAGACCTTAGAGACCCTAAAGACCTTAAGGACTTTAAGGCATGAATGAAAAAAAGGCGGGAATTCCCGCCTTTTTTCATACCCCCTCCTGCCTAACCGTCATGAGGACGCGGTAGATGCCTCGGATGATGGTCTTGGGAATGGGTTGTGGCTCGTATGCGGGATTGTAACTGCAGAGTATGTACTGCGTGGCATCGTCGGCTCGTTGCACGATTTTCAGAAGTCGCCGCCCGTCCTTGATGTCGATGACGTATGGATTGTTGAGTTCAAGGAACTCCCTCCACAACTCCACCTTGCGAATAAGGATGAGACTTCCGTTTGGAAACTTGGGCGACATAGAGTCACCGAAAACATTGATGACCACATCACCCTGCTGTGCGGTGGAACGGGAGAAGGGGATGTAGTTGATGACATACTCAGGCTCTACGACATCATTGGAAAGGAATCCGCCTCTTGAGTCGAGATTGAGTACAGGAATGTTGATGACATTGGAATCAATATGCTTGTCGACAGTGGCCAACGCCTTGTCGTTGGCTATCATCTCCCCCTCCCCAGTCAGTAACCAATGCGCCGAAACGCCTACGCATTTTGAGTAAATACGATCAAGATCGAAAGTGTTACGACTCATCCACGAACTGACAGCCTGTGGGGTCACTTCCAGCATCTCTGCAAATCGGCTCTTGTTACCGTCTGTGTAGTAATTAATTAATTGTTGTAAGATTTCTTTCTTTTCCATGGTTTTCCCCGCTTATTGATTAAAAATTGAGTGAATTGTTCATTTTTTCGTTAAAATATTTGCTTCATATTATTCATTTTGCGTACTTTTGCAACACAATATAAAATACGAATACGCAAAAGTATATCTTTTCAATGAAATAACGAAACAATTATACAACTTTTTTCAACAATCACTTAAAAAAAACTATTATCATGACAAACTTGAACAGCAATGAGATGATTGTGGTTCCCGAAATGGTGAACCGCTTGAAGCAGACCGACTTCGACTGTGTGATTTACCGTGGCATCGTTTCCGACGGCAGTTGCCTTGCCATTCACGACTACAGTTTTCGTGAATTGTCGGCCATGGAGATGAATGGTGGTTCCGTACCCTTGCCCAGTGCCTGGAACGTGATGGAATGGCTCCGACAGCGTCACGGCTACCACTTGTCGCTGACCTTCGACCGCAAGGGTGAGCAATGGTGCTGGTGCATCTACCGCCTGTGGTCGCTCGGACACTGCAAGGCAGAAGAACGAATGCTCAAGAACCCCATTCTTGTCCAGACCTGCGAACAAGGCTTCAACACCTGGCATGAAGCCTGCAAAGCCGGCATAGAAGCCACCCTTGAAATGGTATCAGCCTAAAGACCTTAAAGAACCAAAAGTCCTTAAAGTCTCTAAAGACCCTAAAGACCTTAAAGGCATAAAAAACTCAACCAATCCTCACAAATCCTATCATGAAAGACAACAGCCTATTGCCCGACGTGACTTACCAAGTGAGTCGCGACCACCACTACAACCTCGTCATCCATTTGATTAACGGCGATAACATACTTATAGAACGCCAGCATATCGAAGAGAATCTGAGAGCCATTGAGAAACTACTGAAGAAGAACTTGCCATACTATCTCTACGAGGTGAAAGGCATCAATCCCTACCGCACCACCCTCTTCACCGCCACAAAACTGCGCATGCTGCGCGACGCGCTTGCAGCGGCAAGATAGGACGGTTCGGACAAGTCGGACACCTCGCCTCTACTGACGACGGCTCTTCTTCTTGGAGACAGTGATATTCTCCCCGATACAGCCGTAGCGGAAAGCATGGAGGGAATCGCCGATGACGAAGGAGTCGGGCGTGAGTTTAAGGATGTCCATGGTGTCGGAAACGGTGTCGGTGCGCGCCTTTCCGTTGTTGTGGCTGATGACAAAACGACCGTTGACCAGTTTCCACCCATGATACAACCGTCCGGTGTTGTTGTTGATGGGCCGTATCTTTCCGTCGGCCTCGATGGCGAAGCCGTGTGGTACCTTAACCGAGTCGCGTGTTCCCCACTCCTGCATGAGTGACGTGATATCGACCACACGGTTAGCCATCGCCTCTCCACAGGGAACGACAGCCACACGGTCACCCACTATATATCGACCAATGATTTGTGGGTTGACCAGTCTGAAAGTCATCGTGTCGTCGTAGGTGTAAAGTATCAGTGTCTGGGTGTTCGACTTATCTCCGAGAGTACCATAAATGGCTTGGTCGGCCTCTCCGATGAGCGTATCGGTGCAGATGGTGTCGAAGATAATCACTTTTGCCTGTCGGAAACGGTCGCAAGAGAAAGACATGGCCAGCACCACAAGGATAAGCATCAAGAATGGTAAACGCCTCATTTTTCTGCATTATTCTATCGTTGACAATTCTTTGTAAAGTCGTTGGACAGGCAGTCCCATCACGTTGTAGAAAGAACCTTCCAGTCTGACCACCCCGATATATCCTATCCATTCCTGTATGCCATACGCACCAGCCTTGTCGTTGGGATGGTAATGTGACACATAAAACTGGATGTCCTCGTCAGAGATGTTGTCGAACTGCACAAGACTTGTGGTGGCGAAGACGCGATGGGTTTGTTTGGTTATGACGCTCACTCCTGTGATGACTTGATGGGTCTTGCCACTGAGCCTGCGAAGCATCCTGGCCGCGTCCTCATCGTCGCTGGGTTTACCCAACACTTCCCCGTCACAATAGACGATGGTGTCGGCCGTGATGATGAGTTCGTCGTCAGCCATGTCACGCATATAGGCCTTGGCCTTCTGCCCGGAAATAAACTTGGGGATGTCCTCCCCTTTCAACGATGAGGGATAACTCTCGTCGATACCTTTCAAGGTCCGAACTTCGAAGTCCAGCCCCAGTCCTTGCAGCAGTTCGCGGCGGCGCGGCGAGTTGCTGGCAAGGACGATTTTGTATTTTTTCAGATTGTCAAGCATAAACGATTATTATCGTAATTACGACTTTTGATATCACGTTATAACGTTATAACGATATAACGAAATATCGGTATAAAGAATAAAAAAACGAGTACAAAAAGGCTTACTCACCATCCGAAGGCCTCGGAATTGTGCATCCAGAGGTTCTGGGCCTTGAGAATCTGCTCCAGCACATCCCTTGCGCATCCCTCTCCGCCATTGCGGTTGGAGATATACGTGCTTACGGACTTGATTTCCGTTGCCGCATCGGCAGGACAACAAGGCAATCCACAACGGCACATCACCTCGTAGTCGGGTATGTCGTCGCCCATGAAGGCCACCTCCTCGTCCTTGAGCCCATACTTCTCGCACAGCTGGTTGTAGGCGATGATTTTGACAGACGCCCCAAGGATGATGTCGGTGAGTCCGAGCCCCTCGTATCTCACTCTGGTGGATTCGGTCTTGGCACCAGAGATGATGGCGAGTCTCAGTCCACATTTCACGGCATGCTGCATGGCATACCCGTCCTTGATGTTGACCGTTCGCTGCGGCACTCCATCTGTAGAGAGATTGATGGTCTGGCGGCTGAGCACGCCATCGACATCGAAAAACACTGCTTTTATTTTAGTTAAATCGTAGTTGATCATGATTTTTCATTGATTAAAGTGACAAGTCAGACAAGTCGGACTGGTCTGGCTTCATCGTCTGGATGTCTTGGCTCATGAGTTGGTAAATCTGTTGCCAAGCGGGATGGTCGGCGAGCAAACGCTCTTGACGGCGCATCACGTCCTGGTCGCCTCTTGCCGCGGGGCCAGTCTGTCCAACAAGGGGAGGCATCTTGTGTGCCTTGGCTGCAGTCTCGTCGATGAGAGGCCACATCACACTGAAAGGCACTCCATGCTCCTTGAGCAGGCGGTCAGCAATGGCGTAGCAATGGTTGGTGAAGTTGCAGCAGAAGACAGCCGCGAGGTGCAAGTACTGCCGGTGGGGGGGTGACAAGGTGAACACCGAGTCGGAGATGCTTGTCGCCAGCGTGCGGATGATTTGAAGGTCATCGCCGTTCGAGGCCTCCACAAAGACCGGCACATGCTGGAAATCGACGAGCCGCTCGAGCGAGAAAGTCTGCATGGGATAGAACACCCCTCTTCTTGGGCAGTTGAGAGTGTCGATGCTCATGCTGCCTGCCGTATGTACAAAGAGGCAGTGTTCCCTGCCGTTGGTGATTTCTTGCGCGAGGCTGGCGAGTGCTGTATCGGTAAGTGCGATGATATAGATATCTGCATCCTTGACGAGCGCATCGAGAGATGTGGTGTAGTCGGCGTTCAGTCTGTCAGCCAACGTCTTCGCCGATTTCTCGGTTCGGCTATAGACCTGCCGAATATGATGACCGGCTTTCATCAACGCCACAGACAGGCTGGTTGCCACCCTCCCGGCACCGACAAGGACGATGTCTTTACGCTCGGCGTCGGAAAGGTTATTCGGGCTTCTCATAGATATGGACGTTCTCCCATTTGAGTTTGCTTTCGTCTTGCTCTTTGCGCTCGATGGCGGGATGGCCGAAAGCGACAATGCAGACAGCGCGGAGGCTGTCGCTGTAGCCCAACAACATACGCAGCACGTCGTCGGACAGGTTGCCGTCGCCCATCATCCGCTTGCGCACCTGTGCCCAGCAAGAACCCAAGCCCAGTTCTGTGGCCTGGTACTGCATGCTCACAGCGGCGATGCTGGCATCCTCCACCCACACGTCGTCGTTCTCTGCGTTGCCCAGCACCACGACAGCAAGCGGGGCGTGCTCTATGAACTCCGCACCGGCGGCCTTGCAGCGTGACAACTTGTAGAGCATGTCCTTGTCTTCGACCACGATGAACTCCCAAGAGCGGCAACTCTTCGAGGTCGGCGACATGAGGGCGGCCCTCAAAATGGTCTGCAACTGCTCAGGGGTTAGTGGTTCGTCGGTGAATTTGCGTATGCTCCTTCTTTTCTGTACGATATCTTTGAAATCCATATATTTAGAGATTAATCATTTTCGGAACAACCAGAATTCTCAGAACACTCGGAATACCATGACTGCTCTTTACTTCGGCCAGTAGTGTGGGAAAGGGCGGAAAGGGTCGTGCGGAAAATCGTGGTATTCCACATTCAGTTCCACACTGACCGAGGGATTGAAGTTGTACTTCACTGCAGCGCCTATCCTGTCTCCCATATCCCCCATATAGTATAATGGCATGGGCATCTTGCTATGTGTCAGCGATTTCTGCGCATAAAGATAAGCCTCCCAATTCGGGTTGAACATATAACCGACGACCGCATTGATGCCAGCATCGTGACTGCTTTGGTGCGCCCAGTTGATATGGTCGTAATACCCGCCGAAGGCTATGGACAACTTGGATGTAAGGGGAACAGCGTACATGGCCGCCACCTGCTGCGTGAAACCTGCTCCATGGTGGCAAGCATGACGTCCGAACTGCGAGAACACGCTCGCGCCCAAACTCACATTCAGCCCTTGGTGCAGGTTCCAGTCCGACAGCCCCCACCCCATCAAAGGATATAAACCGATGATGGGCCGATGCCCGAGCATGTCGAGTGTAGGCATGTGCAAGGAGTCGTTGAGGGCGCCAAGGTATGTGGCATCGTCGTCATCATCGGGACTGTAGCCGTCGAAGCCGTGACGGTCGGACGCGACAGGTTGCATCTGTATCCCCTCTTCAGGCAGACGGTTGTTGACGGCATCTACACCGACAGGTTGGTCTTGGGCCCGAAGGACAGAACACACCATAAAAGCCAATATGTAAGTCCATTTTCTCATTTGGGTACAAAGTTAGCAGTTTATTTCGTTAAGTCAAAACGTGTTAACGAGTTTTATGCTTTTTATGCGAAAAACAATGTCTTTAAGATACCTTATAAACAAGCAAAAAAGTTAAAAGTGTAGTTTTAACAATAAAAAACAGTAAATCGAAAGGAAATAGCAAAAAAAGTAGTAATTTTGCACCTAATTTGCATATATAAGGTAAAAAGCTTAGGTAACCCAATTAAAGACATCACGAAGATGAAAAAATCAATCCTCTTCAGCGTTCTAACTTGCTTTGTGTGCTCTCTCGCCATACATGGCCAGGAGACAAGGGCATGGATAGACGTCACCAACGAGTTCATCTCGAACCCAGGTTTTGACAACAACGACGCTACAGGCTGGTCATGGGACAAAAATGCCACATCACCGACTGTTCGAGCAGAGTGCATGGAATTCTACAACGGAAAATTCAATCTTTTCCAATCATTCGACGACGTTTCCAACGGCAAGTACAGAATGAGTGTCCAGGCTTTCTATAGGACAGGCAGCAACGACCAGACCTACAGCGCCCACACCAACGGTTCGGAAAACATCACGGCATACATGTACGCCAACAGCACGAAGAAGAAACTGGCGAGCGTGTATAGTTATGAACTTCCTGAATATGTTGATGGTTGTTGGACATACAGCACCGGCGGTGGCTGGTGGTGGGACTGGGGTGAGGAAAAATACTTCCCCAACAGCATGGAGACTGGTCGTCTGGCCTTCGACAACGGCGCCTACCAAAACACCATGGACTTTGAAATCACCGACAAGTCACTGGTGTTGGGTTTGATTAACGAGACACGCACCAACAACTGCTGGTGCCTGTTCGACAACTTCAAACTCGAGTACTACGGCGTGGTGACACGTGTGAGCGCCATCAAACTCGAGGCTCCCCGTCTTGGTCTTTATATTGGCGACTACTATGTGGTGAAATACGAAGTCGAGCCTGAAGACGCCACCATCAAAACATTGAAATGGAGCAGCAGCAACACCCGTGTGGCCACTATCGACCAGAACGGCGGCATCACCCCGCTGGCCACAGGCAGCGCCACCATCACTGCCACCAGCACCGATGGCGGCAACGTGAAGGCCACCTTGCAGATTTATGTCAGCAACCCGGGCCTGGACGAAGGTCAGTTGGTGGTGAACGAGGTGCAGTCGTCGAATCTCGACATGTATCTCGACCCCTCTACGAACTATGGTGGATGGATTGAGTTCTACAACGTCAGCGACCGTTCCGCCGGTCTGAACGGCTGTTACTTGAGCGACGACCCCGAAAACCTGATGAAGTGGCGCATGCCCAATAATATGGGTGCCGTTTCATCGAAGGGCTACAAGGTGGTATGGTTCGACCACTCCGATATCGCACAGACCAACGCCACATTCTCTCTCGACTGCGACGGAGGCACTCTCTACCTAAGCGATTCCAATGGCAAACTTGTGCTCAAGCAGGAATACCCCGCCTCCAAGCAACGCATATCCTACGCACGCACCACCGATGGCGGAGATGAATGGAGTTACACGGGTTACCCAACCCCTGGCAAGACCAACAACGGCAATGCCTACGCCACACAACAACTGCCTCCACCAACAGTGGACAAGGATGGACAGATTTTCACGGGTTCACTGCAAGTGGTCGTGAATATTCCTCAAGGCGCCACCCTGTACTACACCGAGGATGGCTCCACCCCCACTAAAGAAAATGGC
>CACYEC010000411.1 GCA_902773225.1 uncultured Bacteroidales bacterium | reverse complement strand
CTGGGTTGCAAAGTTGGTCAATTGTTCCTTGCGAGTTCCTTCATAAATACCTGTCGTATAGAAATCATACTTCGCATTAAACGTCTTATCAATAAGAAATGTCTTGCCAATACGTCTACGTCCGTAAACGGCAACCAACTCAGCCTTGGGAGAACTGATAATTTCCTGCAGGAGTGCCATCTCCTGGTGCCTGCCCACCATAATGTTTTTATTCTCCATACCAGATGTATTTATTTTGTGCAAAGGTAATACTTTTAAATGGAATCAAAAAGAAAAATGTGTTTATTTTACTGCGGTAACCATTATTTTTTTTAAGTTACCGCAGTAATATAAGCATTGTGTTGTCAGAAAGCGGCTCCGCCAAAAACTAATATTTGACTCAATTAAAATGTGAGATTGTCACTTTACCCCCAATTATTTATAAAAATCACAACATATTGCAAATTACAGTTATTTTTCCATCAACTTCTTCAGCAGCTCCTTCATTTCCTTCTTTGACAGCTTATCAATGTCAATAGTTTTTTCCTCCTTTTCGATGTTCAGGAGTTTGTTGTTATTGCGGAAACGGATTTCAAGTGGATACATATCCTGATAACCACTGGTTACGTCATTGCCTTGCGAGTGGCCCATGCTTTCAGAGATATAGAGTTCCTCCACCCCTGCCAACTTCAGATTGGTGGCAAACGAGTGACGGGCCCAAGTTCCTGACACGACTTTGTCCCATCCCAGGACTTCCTTGCAGATACGGTTCATACGATCTTTGATATTGGAGTTTTCCTGTACCGTTAGTTTCCTGCGCAAGGTCTCATCGGTGGCTCCGTTAAATATCTGTGGGAAGACGTATGCATCCTTTTCTGGTTTAGCCCCTATCTCATCAAGAATGACTTTCAAAGGTTCAATAATAGGAACGATAACCACCGACATGCTGTTGCTTCGAGCCGAAGTCTTTTTACGCATAAACTCAAAAGCACGACCACCTTCAGCAAAGTAGGTACGGTTATAAGTCAATCGACCGGCATCGGCCAGGTTGAAGCCATTACACAGGTATTGAGCAAGAAACAACCCCAGAGAATCGTGTGCACGTTTCTTGTACGAATAATCCCATTCTACGGGATAACGTTTCTCTTTGAAGATTTTATAAAGTTCCGTCATTTCGTCAACACTGAGGTATGATTGCTGACGACGTTTGCCTCGAGGAATGGATATGAGGGTCTTATCTTTGTTAGAAAAAGGATATTTGTCTTCCGTCAGATAGCCTTGGCGGATGCATTCATTCCATACTACACGGCAGGTTCGGAGGTACATGCCACGGGTGGCATCGGCAATCTTTCCCGTCAATACGCCATCTATCTTCACACCATTCTTCATGCCATCATCCCACTTGGCTATGACATTCTTATCGACTTTGAAACCAACAACTTTTCCTACAATCCTATTGAATGAGTTGAGAGCCCATTGGTAGTTTTCTGCTGTGCCAACACGACCTTCAATCTTCATACGATTGATAGTGTTTTCCCACACACCGACAAAAGACATGCCGACCTCTCCATATTGCTGTTCACCAGTGAGATAAGTCCGTATGGCATCTATAGTAAGAGACTGTGTCTTGTTCAACTTGACCACCTTTTCCCGATATCCATCCAATATCTTCTCCCATTCTTTATATACTGGCATCAGCAAACTACGCGAGTTAGTCACACTACATACCTCATTGAAGTATTTCTCCTTCTGATAGGCAATACTCGTCAATTTGAAGTAATAACGCTTCCTCTCTATCGTAAAACAGATAGCCACCGGATACTCATCCGTAGCCTTGTTAGTGCGTTTATCCAAAACAAGTTTAATCCAACAGTTATCTACAGGATTGCAATTAATGGATGTTTTTATACTTTTTTTTGCCATAATCTGTTGCTTTTTCTTTGAGGTCTGTTGCTAAGTTTGCGAACACCGTGCGAACACCATGCGAACACCAAAGGCCGTTTTTCAAGATTTTATGGAGTTGCCCGTTTTAGTTGCAAAATTAGTAAATATCTGATAAACAGCCAAATAGAAAGCAATGAAAAATTTTATACAATCTTAAAAAATCTTAGTTTAACAGACTCATAATCTGGAGGTCCCAGGTTCAAGCCCTGGCTGGTCCACACT
>CACYEC010000410.1 GCA_902773225.1 uncultured Bacteroidales bacterium | reverse complement strand
TCTTGCTCATATTGAAAAGATTCATTAACTTCGCAACGCATTTTACTCTCAATTCCTAATTTTTACTGACATGATGACATCTAAGACACTAATCATTGCTGCATTTTTCGCTGTTTGCTCCAGTTCATGCACAGCGCAGAACAACGACGAGAAAAACGCGCCACTCTATGGAAAGACCATCAACATCATCGGCGATTCATACGTCGCCAATCATAGAAGACCTAAAGAGGAAACATGGCACAGCATGGTAGCCAGCAAGTACGGAATGACATACCGAAACTATGGACGAAACGGATGTTGCATCGCTTTCAACCGCGACAAAGACGGATTCGGACCATCGCTTCTTGAAAAATACAAGATGATGAACGACACTGCCGATTATGTCATTGTGCTCGCAGGCCATAATGATGCCGACAAAATCAAGGACAGTGCCGATTCTTTGCTTATCTTCAGAGACAAGCTCGAGGCGCTGTGCGATAGCCTTATCGAGAAATACCCCAGTGCGAAGTTGGCCTTTATCACACCTTGGAATGTGCAGAGACCAGGGTTCCAACAGGTCATAGCAACCATTGAGGACGTCTGTGCCCAACGTTCTATACCCGTGTTCAACGCAGCGAAGGAGAGTGGTATATATGTGGGGAACGAGAACTTCAGGAAACGTTATTTCCAATCGCCCAACGACACCGCGCATCTTAATGCGAAAGGACACCAACTGGTCATGAACAAGATGGAGTCCTTCCTACTTCGTCTCTGACCATTCCTCCAACACCCTACAGCAGCGTCATCCGCTTTCTGTAAGAGACAGTTTACCCCGCCTTTCTGATGTGGCGGGGTAAATGCTTATAGTGGGGGAATGTCTGTTGGCTATGAAAATAGGTAAGCGTTTGTTTAGGGCGCTGTCTGCTCTGCTTCTTTTGGTGCTCTGTCTTTCTTACCGAAGACAGAGAAATGAACATAGCGTTTCGGATGTGCCCGTAAGTCGTTCATCAAGGCGTTGGCACTTTGGATGGTGGAGTCAAGATGGTTGTAGAGACTCGGGTCGTACATCACCTTGCCATAAGTACCCTCACGGTTGGTCAGCAACTTCTGCAAGTCTGATGTCACTTGCTGGAGTTGGGTCAATGTCTGGATGGTATTGTCGCTCAAACCCTTGAAATCCACATCGTTCATCTTGTCTGTGGCATTGCCGACTTTCGTCATCATCGTGTTGGCGTTGTTGGCCAACTTGGGCATCTCCTTGCCAAGTAGGTTGTTCAACTGACCTGTAGTCGTCTTCAAGTCGGTGGTCAGATAAGCCATGTTGTCCAATGTGGTGGCAATGGAAGGATTGTTCACCAGGATGCTTAGACCGTACATGATGGAGTCGAGTTTGGGCATCAAGGTCTCCAACTTGGGCATAAGTGAACTGGCCGCGTCGAGAGCACCTAAACGCCAACCGCCACTGATGGTGTCGCCCTCGTTCAGGAATAAGTTCGTCTCTGACAAAACAAGGTTGAGTTTGGTCGCGCCCAACATCTCCTTGCTCAGTTCGGCGTAACTGCCGATGGGTATGTTCAATTTCTTGTCAACAGTGATGTGAATCACCACTTGTTTGTTGCTGTTGTAGTCGAAACTCATGTCTCTCACCACACCAACGGGAAAACCGTCGGCCAGCACCTCGCTCGAAACGGCAAGGCCGCTCACCTCCGGCAGGGCGACGTAGAAACTCTTGCTGTCGTCGAACAGACTCATGCCTTTCAAAAAGGTGATTCCAAAGTAAATAATGACAATCGACAGGATGGCTACTAAGGCTATCTTAATCTCCTTGGTGAAATTCTTCATGTTCTTCTGATGTGAGGGGTGTTATCGTTTATTGTTTCTCTTCCATTGGCTGATTGCATCGCTCGTCACAACTTTCTTGCCGTTCACGAAGGCAATGATGAACGAACCTGGAAATTTGCCGTTAAGACTCTTATGCAATCGCTGTATCTCTCTGTAGTCCGACGTGTTGCCGTAGGTGTATTTATATAACTTGCCTTCTTGGTAGTAATCTGTGGAAAGGCCTTTGAACTGACGGTCGTTGCTCTTCAATTTCTTGTCCGACACAAATAACTGTATCTTGAACATCGGAACATCCGCCTTTTCTTGGGAACTACTTGGGGAGGCTTGCTCTTGCGAAACGGCGGGTGTTGCAGTTGTGGATGGCTCTGCTTTATCGCTATTGGAGTCGGAAGGTTCCTCTGTCTCATCTGACGATGAGGGTTGGGAAGTGTTGACTGGCGTCACCTGCTCCAATTTCGACATACGGCCTGTATGCTGGGCCTTATAGCGGACAAAGGCATTGTAGATGCACTTGGCCATCGTCTCCTGGCCACTGCTTGACAAGAGGAAAGCTTCTTCTGAAGGTGTGGAGATATAACCTACCTCAAGCAACACGCTCGGCATGTAGGTCAAGCGCAGAACGGCAAGGTTGGCTTGCTGAACACCCATGTCATGGCGTTTCCCGGTCTTCACCATCTCGTTCTGGCAGAACTTGGCGAATTCCACACCGCTCTCCAAGTCCCTGTCCTGCATCAACTCAAACATGATGCTGCTTTCTGTGCTGCCGTCGAAACCGTATTTTTTCGCACCGTCCTTCTCGAATTCTATCACGGAGTTCTCGCGCTTCTCCACCTCAAGATTCGTTCCTGTAGTACTCAGTGTCAAGGTATATGACTGAACACCAACGGCTCTTTTCGCACCCTTGGGCATAGCGTTCGTGTGGATGCTGATAAACAAGTCGGCTTTCGCTTTGTTGGCTATCTCTGCCCTGCGGCCCAGTTCGATGAACACGTCGGTCGAACGGGTGAAAATCACTTTTGTGTCGGTACAGTTCGACTGGATTAACTCGCCCAATCGTTTGGCGATGCCTAAGTTGATGTCTTTCTCACGGTTGCTGGGCTTGCTGCCTATCGCTCCTGGATCCTTCCCTCCATGGCCTGGGTCTATCACCACCACAAACTGCTTGTTCATGGCATCGGGAGCGCCTATACCGAAAGCAGAGTGGGGGATAAGAAGGAATAGGAGGAACAGTAATGACAATATATGTAGGAGTCTATGTAATGGATTTCGCATATAGATGTTTTGTGGACTGATGGTGATGTCTTTTGTTCTTTTCGCCTTCAGCGATTTTTCTATCATGCAAAATTACAACTTTTCAACTTTTCTGCAAAGTGGCATCACCGTTTTTTAGATTTATTTGCGCTTTTGACTCTTTTTGCGGACCTTTGGGGCTCTCCTCCGTGTTTTCCCCCTTAAGGTCTCTAAGGTTCTTATTTCAAGAATCTCGAAGGCGAGTCGGAAATCCAACTATATCCCATCCGTCGCTCGTAGCTGATTTTCGAGATGTCATCCCGGGGGACACCGTCGCGGTCGCAATAGAAAGGCTTTTCTGTTTCCAAGTCATAGAAACGGGCCCACAACAGCGGCGCCTTTTTCTTCTTTTTCAAGCGGATGTCGGGCTGTCCTTCTTTGTTGGTGAAATGTTCCACCATCATGTTCTTGATGGCATGACTCATGAGCCATTCCTTAGCGCCGGTTATGGCCTCGAGGATGGATTCCGACGGGTCCTCTTCGTCCATCAGTAATTGAAGGATGCCTTCTGTCTCGCCATGCCCTGAAAGAGCGGTTAACTCGTAAGAACGGGCTGATGCCGGTGCCAAGGTTTCCTCGTCGTATTGCTGGCACCACACCGTGGGTTTGCCCCTTTTCCTGACCTGGCACTTCAAGATGCAATCGAGGCCTCGAAGATAGGCGTCAAGACAACGGGAACGGAGTTCCTCGTCTAACTCTAACTCCACGTATTTCGCCTGGTTCTTTCCTATGCCTTTCATCAGGTACATCGCGTTCACCATCGCACCGTCATTGAATGTGATATGGCTGTAGTAACCTTCTTTCAGAGGGTAGTATTGGGGCCAGCCACCGTTCTCGTACTGAGCGTCCAACAGGTAGAACACCCCGCGGAGGAAGGAATGGCGGTAACGGCTCTCGCCTGTGGCGAGATATGCGCGCCGTAGGTATTCCAACTCATCGAAAGTGGCACCATTATCTATCGTAGTGCCGATACCGCTTGTGGAGCATTCCTGATGCTCTGCTCGGTTTGCTCCCAGATGCCATTGCTGGTTTTTTATCCAACCACCGTTCAACTGCTGGTACCTCACCACACTGTCGCCTATCGCAAGGGCCTCGTCTTCCTCAAACCATGAGTCGGGCTGGTGGTATGCGAGGTCGTGGAAACGCTTTTGCGACAGGCTGCTTTGAGCGTTGATGGTTAATGGAAAGATGATGGCCGTCACCAACATGAGGAGATGGGTGAATCTGTGTGTGCCATTGAGTGCCATGACGATGATTCTTATAGGGTTATACTGCCTTTTTCTTATAGGTAACTTCTAAAAAATCGCTTGCGATTTTATTGATAATTCCATAAAATTCTTAATATCAGCAGAATAGAAATTTGATAATTCGATAATTCCTGATAAATAGAACATCTCTATAATAACCGGCAACTGAATCCTGCGTCTTCGATAGCGGCCTTGACGTCTGAGTCTTCCTGACTGCCTTCAACGTAGGCTATCCCTTGGGCCAAATCCACTTCCACTTTCTCTACTCCTGCCACACCTCTGATGGCTTTCTCTGCGCTTGCCTTGCAATGATTGCACGACATGCCGTCAATTTTGTAAGTTTTTGTCATTTTAATATCGTTTTTTTCGTTGGGTTTGCTGTGTTCGGATAAGGTGGAACTGCCTGAATCGTGATGATGGGCATGGGAGTGCCGCAACTTGTACGACGACTTGATTTGAAGGGCGAAGGCATTGAAGAGAAACGACAGAAAGACACTGATACATACCCAGTTCCAGATACTTAGGTGGTGTCTGCAGCAACCGTCAGCAAGGACACTGCTCACACTGAACCAATCTTGGGGAAGCAGGTAGTCGATGCACAGGCCAAATGCCATCGAACCAAGCACGATGGACAGGAGATAGAGGCTCAATGTACGTTTGCCGAACGAATTGCCTATCACTAAGATGCTTGCGCTGTTCACAGCTGGACCTGCCATCAGCAACACAAGGGCAGCACCTGGAGTCAGCCCCTTGGCCATCAACGAGACAGCAATGGGAATACTGCCTGTGGCACATACATACATCGGGATGGCGATGGCTAGGACTATCAGCATGTTCAGCAATTTGTACTCATGAAGGGCCGCTAACCATTCATTGGGTACGGCTACCGTAATCAAGGCGGCTATCAACAGGCCGACAACAAGCCATTTACCTACGTCTTGAAGCATATCCACGAATCCGTAAGCCAAGGCGCCCCGCAATTTGCCCCAGAACGTCTCGGGGAGTACCTCGCTTTGACGACAGGCACAGTCGTCTTCTGATTCACCACTATGGCATGCATGGATGAGACGTTCGTCGTCTTTTGCATATCGGTTCACCAACCAGCCACCGAACATCGCCGTGAACAATGCGGCAAGAGGGCGGACTATGGCGAAGGGCAAGCCCATCATGGAGTAGGTTGCCGCAATGGAGTCAACACCTGTCTGGGGGGTGGCTATCAGAAAACTCGTGCAAGCACCATGGCTGGCTCCCTCTTTTCTCAACGAAACACTTGTCGGAATCACACCGCAACTGCACAAGGGCAACGGAATGCCTATGGCGGCCGCTTTCACCACACTTTTCATGTTGCGGGGCGACAAATGATTCGAATAGAGAGAGTGGGGGACAAATGTGCGAAGAAGACCTGCAATGAAGAAACCAAGCATCAAGTAAGGTGCCATCTCTGCAAGCATCATCAACAAAGCGTCAAGATATTGTCCAAGTATTGTCGTCATTTCTCTTTTTACTGCCTGTAGTCATAAATACAATGCAAAATTATCAATTCTATTCAACTTTCGCAAGTAAAAATGAAAGTAAACCCGCTTTACTCTTCAGTTTTTCTAATAAATCCATTGCGTGCTGATGACTTAATAATAACGGTCTGCACAATGGCGACACCTCTGCGGAAATGTCTACTTTGCATCAACTCATAATGAAAACTTTGCATTTTTTCACCTTTTCATTCCTTTAATCCTAAATAAATGATATAACTTTGCAAATTAAGGTGTAGTATATGCCTAATCATCAATTGTAAATCATTTTTCCGTAATTATATGAAACGAATCTTTACTTCTTTTCTTGTGACCGTTTGCTTTGCCGTGCAAGCATTGGCTACCGTTCCACCAAGGCATTACTTGTATCATGTCACACAATCTGATGGAACTGAACTCATGATATATAATGTGGCTACTCCCGAAAGGTCTTTCTTCCGTACCGCCGACGGATACCTTGTGGGAAAAAACGCGAATGGCGATTATTGCTACGTTTCGGGAATGGAAGGCGACAAATGCGTGTTGACCAATACCTTAGCACACAACCCTTTTTCTCGTTCCTTTACTGAGTGCAATGAACTGACAGGAATCAGGAAAGCCAACGATATCATTGAGGAAGTCGAAAGGAACAGCGACAACAGCGAGAATCGTAAACAACCTGCAATCAAGACGATTGGAGTACACGACAAAGCACCACTCTCGTCTGTAGGATCACCTAAGGTGCCGGTCATACTCGTCCAGTTTGCTGACAAGAGTTTTGTCTCGGCTCCAGCCGACCAAATCAATGAAACTTACCATAAGTATTGCAATGGAGATGGTGTCAGTGAGCATTACTCTAAGTATAGTTATGGTAGTGTCAGAGATTATTTTCGTGACCAAAGCAACGGAAAATTCACACCTGAGTTCAAGGTCATTGGACCGGTAACTCTTTCCAATTCGTTCACTTACTATGGGAAGAACAGTGGAACAAGGAAGGACGTGAACATTTCTAAGTTTTATTCCGAGGCCATCAAACTTGCACAGCAATCTGTCACCGATTGGAGCGAGTTCGACAATAATGGAGACGGAGTCATTGATATGGCGTTCTTTGTCTACGCGGGTGAGGGAGAGAATGCATACTCCAAAGACAGCACTCAACTGATTTGGCCTAAGGAAAACCAGACCGGAGGCACTATCAACGATGTGAAGTACGGATGCTACGCTTGTTGCAACGAGACATACCAGGCGGAAATCGACGGTATAGGAACGTTCTGTCACGAACTCTCACACGCTCTCGGACTATCTGACCATTACGATTACAAGGCACAGGACTATGGCATGGAGAGTTGGGACCTCATGGACTATGGCAACTATATGAACAACGGTAAATGCCCGGTTGGCTATACGGGATATGAAAAGGACTTCATGAAATGGCAGGAGTTTGTTGAATTATCACCCGAAAAACCACAAAAGGTCACGCTTAAACCTCTTTCGCAGTATGGTGAAAGTTACAAGATAACCAACCAGAGGAACAAAGATGAATACTATTGGCTCGAGAACAGGCAGAACGAGTCTTGGGACTACAACGTCGGTTTTTCACTCGGGGCAATCAATGAGTTTCACCACGGAATGCTGGTTTGCCATGTCGATTTCTTACTGAGCGCCTGGACTTCCAATAACATCAACTACGACTCTGATCACCAGAGAATGACTATCATACCGGCTGGAGGACTACTCAAACCACAGTATCATATCGGAAAGGAAGGATACTATGATATTCGTGAATATCTTGATAACCAAGCCACTGTGCCTTTCCCTGGCGCACTTGGTGTCACTATGCTGGCCGACACTGCCGCTGTGGTCTATCAGGGCAAGACGATGAATCAACCGATACGCGACATCGAGGAAATCGACGGAATCATCACCTTCAAGTATTGTATCACGGATAAGCTCAACACCCCTGCCATCAATACAGACTACATTACCGAGACTCTCAACTGGAATGAAATAGAAGGTACCACTGAGTATTGGGCTCTCATTGCTACCGATGAGAATTTCACCAACTGTATCGACACCATCAAGACGGACAATCCTTCCGCGTTAGTCAGCATCAAGCAGTACGCACCTGAAGGTTCCGACGACATCGACCTATACGTCAAAGTGCAGGCACGTGCCGATATGTTGCTCAATTCCGATTTCTCAAACACCGTACATCTCAACAAGACCATCACTGCACTCGACCGCGTGCTTGATGAGACTGCTTTCTACAATGCACCAGTGGAAGTGTTCTCCATCTCGGGAGCAAAAGTGGCTGAAGGTAAATTGGACCGATTGTCCAAGCAGTTGAACAACGGTGTATATCTTGTGAAGGCTGGCTCTTACACCAAGAAAATCCTCATCCGCAAATAGAGTACCCAACTCCCCGCCCCTTAAGGGGAGGGGTGCCTGAAAGGCGGGGTGGGTAACCCTCCAAATACTTATCAGTCAAAAAGCTCACGCTCGGCAATTGCCGAGCGTGAGCTTTTTAGGCAAAGCCTAATGTCTTTTAAGGAAGATTCTGTGGTCGATTATCGCTGGTAGTTCCTCCTCGTAATGCGTCACCATAATCAGTGTCTTGTTGTGTCGTTTGCAGAACGTCTCGATAATGTCTTTCACCAAACGGCGGTTCTTCAGGTCCAGACCATGAAGAGGCTCGTCCAAAATCAGAAGGGTAGGGTCTTTGACGAACGCCCTGGCTAATAGCACCAACCTTTGTTCTCCGCTCGATAATTTGAAGAAGGTGGTGTCAACTTTGCCACCCACACCGAACACCTCCATCCAAAACTTGCAAACGCCCAATTCTTCCGCTGTTGGTCGTTTGTACAGACCTATGGAGTCGCTCAGGCCCGAAGCCACAATCTCTACAGCAGGGATGTCTTTACGGTAGGCTCTGTGCATCTCAGGACTGATGTAGCCGATATGTTTTTTAATGTCCCAAATAGTCTCACCGCTGCCACGTGTACGGCCGAATAGTACAATGTCGTTGGCATAGGCCTGTGGATTGTCTGCGCAAACGATGCTCAGCAACGTCGATTTGCCACTGCCGTTCTCACCGCTCAAAGCCCAGTGCTCACCGTTCATCACTGTGAAGGAAAGGTCTTTCAGTATGCAATGACTACCATAACGGATGTTCACACGCCTGAAGTCTATCACCTGTTGGCTGCCAGGGGTTATGGCTGTATCCTGGCCTTCACTGTAGGGTAAAGACAGTATCTGCTCCTCTTTTTCCTTGTCGAGCACATGAGAAGGTGGTTCTTGCTGGGATTCCAGGTATTCTGCCCTGCTTATCTTGCATCCGACAGTCATGTCTGATACGGGAATCACATGGGTGATGAAGGTCGGGATATCATCTGTCTTACTGAAAACCAGAATCACTTGCAACCAAGACTCATGTGTCAGCAACGACAACAACTCGTGCAACTGACTGCGGGTACTGGCATCAAGACCAATGAAAGGATTGTCGATAATCAACACGCGAGGGTTGCTGAGCAAAGTCTTCGTCAAATGGAACTTCCTCAACTCACCACTGCTCAATAAGATAATCTGCTTGTCCAAAAGAGCGTTCAAATGAAACAACCGATAAAGATGCTCACGCAAACGGGTGCGGTCGACAGTCAATGCGTGGAGGTCGTCTTCGCTCAGGGAACTGTCACGTCGGGCGGCTTGCTCTGCCAGATTGAATGCGTCCTCAAGCAAGGCGCCAACTACCGGGGCGTCCTCAATGTCATACTGGTTCCAGCGCTGCTGGAGATAATAGTTACTGTCGATAGTGCCGTAAGAGTCACGGAAACTGATGTATTTGATGTTGTCGCTCACCAACTTCGACTTGCTGGGGCTGAAGTCGTAATGCACACGATGGAGCAGAAGCGGATGCTTCTCTGTCAGAACATCCACAAGCATGCTCTTACCACTGCCGTTGTCACCCACTATGGCCACTTGCTCGCCTTGGCTGATGGATAGATTGATGGGCGTCTTGAAACGGTATAACGGATGACGCACCACACCGTTTTGAATCTCTATTGTCTTCTGCATCTTTCTTTTTTCTGGTTTTCGGGGGCAAAATTAGTCAAAATCAACTTCTTATTTTCCTTTTTTACTATCATTTTTATATAAAAGAGGTGCTATTACACCATTTTTTTATAATTTTGCAGAAAATTTTTTCGGAGTACGGGCATTTCGGTTCACATCGACTTGCGTCCATGCTCGCATAAATCAATAGTTTTAAGGTAGATTGTTATTTTTTCTCTTTTCAACGTCTTCAACAGACGAAAATCAGAATTTCACCTCTCATGCCTTCAAGTTGAAATGACTGTTAATTTATAATGATATGCTAACACTCAAACTGATTAAGGAAGAAACCGAACGTGTGGTCAAAGGACTACAGAAGAAACATTTCCCAAATGCTCAGGAAGCCATTGATAAGGCCATTGAACTCGACAAGGAAAGAAGAGATGCGCAGACCAGACTCGATGCCATACTCGCCGAAAGCAAGAAGTATGCCGCCCAGATTGGTTTGCTCATGAAGCAGGGTAAGAAGCAAGAGGCTGAACAGGCCAAGGAAGAAGTGGCGAAACTCAAAGCTGAGTCCAATACACTTCAGGGAAAGATGAAAGACGCGGAGCAAACACTCATTACGCATCTTTGCACGATTCCTAACATTCCCAACGAGGATGTTCCTGAAGGTGCCAGCGCTGACGACAATGTGGTCGTCAAGGAGGGAGGCGTCATTCCGCAACTCCCGGAGGATGCACTGCCACACTGGGAACTTGCCAAGAAATACAACCTCATCGACTTCGACCTCGGAGCAAAGGTTACTGGGGCGGGTTTCCCATTCTACATTGGTAAGATGGCTCGTTTCCAAAGAGCCCTTGAGGCTTTCTTCCTCGAGGAGGCAAGAAAGAGTGGATATCTCGAGGTACAGCCGCCATATCTTGTGAACCGCGATTCTGGATACGGTACAGGACAACTGCCCGACAAAGAAGGACAGATGTACCATTGCGAGGTGGACGACCTCTACCTCATTCCTACTGCAGAAGTGCCTGTCACAAACATCTTCAGGGATGTGATTCTCGACGAGAAGGACCTCCCCATCAAGCGGTGTGCCTACTCCGGATGCTTCAGAAGAGAAGCAGGAGCCTATGGTAAGGACGTGAGAGGACTCAACAGACTACACGAGTTCGACAAGGTCGAAATCGTCAGAATCGACACGCCTGAACATTCCTACGAGTCTCTCAAGGAGATGCTCGACCATGTTGAGTCGCTGCTCATCAAACTTGAACTGCCGTATCATATCCTTAAACTCTGCGGTGGCGATATGTCGTTCACCAGTGCCATCTGCTACGACTTCGAGGTTTGGTCGGCCGCACAAAAAAGATGGCTCGAGGTGAGTTCAACTTCCAACTTCGAGAGTTATCAGGCTAACCGACTCAAATGCCGTTATCGCCGGACTGCCGACAAGAAGACGGAACTCTGTCACACCCTCAATGGCTCTGCGCTCGCACTGCCACGCATCGTAGCAGCCATTCTGGAGAACAACCAGACACCCGAGGGCATTCGCGTACCGAAAGCCCTTGTACCATACTGCGGTTTCGAATACATCAACGACAAGAACTTCGAGTAGCGGTTAGAAAAGATTTCAAACACAAAATAAAACAATTATATGAATAAAATCGTTCGTAAGGAGCAATTCTCTGAGAAGGTTTTCTACTTCGAAATCGAGGCTCCATTGATTGCTAAAAGCCGAAAGGCGGGCAACTTCATCATTGTGCGTATTGGTGAGAAAGGCGAGCGTATGCCGCTTACAATCGCTGATGCCGATGTGGAGAAAGGAACCATTGCCATCGTTGTGCAAGAGGTCGGACTCTCTTCCACAAAACTGTGTATGCTGAATGAGGGGGATTACATCACCGATGTGGTTGGACCACTCGGAACTCCTTCACCCATCGACAACTACGGAACTGTGGTCTGCGCTGGAGGTGGTGTCGGAATTGCCGTACTCTTGCCTCTCGTTGAGGCTCTCAAGAAAGCAGGAAACAAAGTCATCTCTGTCTTGGCAGGACGGTCCAAGGAACTCATCATTCTTGAGGACAGGATTACCAAGTATAGCGACGAGGTTATCATCATGACCGATGATGGTTCGTACGGACAGAAAGGTGTGGTCACTGTCGGCATCGAGCAGGTCATCAACCGTGAGCATGTCGATAAGATTGTAGCCATTGGACCTCCAATCATGATGAAATTCAGTTGCTTGCTCGCACAGAAATACAATATCCCATGCGATGTGTCCCTCAACACCATTATGGTCGATGGAACAGGTATGTGTGGAGCATGCAGACTCACCATCGGAGGAGAAACCAAGTTCGTCTGCATCGATGGACCTGACTTCGATGGATACAAGGTCGATTGGGATGAGATGTTCAAGAGAATGGGTACTTTCAAGGGGGCTGAGCAGGAAGAGTACCAGAGATTCCTCAACCATGTTGACGCTGTCTCTCCCAAGGCTCCTGAGAAGTCCGATGAGGAAATCATCACCATGGACGTTGAGCCTACTGAACAGAACATGGATGAACTCACCGACAGAAAGGCCCCATGGAGAGAGGAACTGAGAAAGGCGATGAAGCCTAAGGAAAGAGGTGCAATTGAGCGCGTGGTTATGCCCGAACTCGACCCCGTTTATCGTGCGACTACTCGTCTCGAGGAGGTCAACAAGGGACTCACCAAACAGCAGGCTCTCACTGAAGCCAAGCGTTGCCTCGACTGTGCCAAACCCACGTGCGTCGAAGGATGCCCTGTCAACATTGACATACCTGCATTCGTCAAGAACATTGAGAGAGGACAGTTCCTCGCTGCTGCAAAGGTGCTGAAAAAGACTTCTGCACTGCCCGCTGTTTGTGGACGTGTTTGCCCACAGGAGAAACAGTGCGAGGCACAATGTATTCACGTCAAGTTGAACGAGGCTCCTGTGGCCATCGGATATCTCGAGAGATTTGCTGCTGACTACGAACGCGAGAGCGGACAGATGTCACTTCCTGAAGTGGCGCCTGCTAACGGCATCAAGGTCGCTGTGGTCGGCTCTGGACCATCAGGACTGAGTTTTGCCGGCGATATGGTGAAAAAGGGATACGAGGTACATGTCTTCGAGGCTCTTCACGAAATCGGTGGTGTGCTGAAGTATGGTATCCCAGAATTCCGTCTTCCCAATAGAATCGTGGATGTCGAAATCGACAACCTCAGAAAGATGGGCGTCAAGTTCTTCGTTGACACCATTGTCGGAAAAACGATATCTGTAGAAGAACTCGAGCAACAGGGATTCAAAGGCATCTTCGTGGGGTCGGGCGCTGGTACTCCCAATTTCATGAACATACCTGGAGAGAACGCACTCAACATCATGTCGAGCAATGAGTATCTTACTCGTGTCAACCTGATGGATGCGGCTAACCCCGCTACCGACACACCCATCAACCTCGGAAAGAAAGTGATGGTTGTCGGAGGTGGTAACACCGCTATGGACTCTTGCAGAACAGCTAAAAGACTTGGTGCAGAGGTTACTCTCGTCTATCGACGTTCGGAGGCTGAGATGCCTGCACGTCTTGAAGAGGTGAAACACGCCAAGGAGGAGGGCATCAACTTCCTCACACTGCATAATCCCATCGAGTATCTGGCAGATGAGAAGGGGGCTGTAAAACAGGCTGTGCTGCAAGTCATGCAACTCGGTGAACCTGATGCCAGCGGAAGAAGAAGACCCGAGCCTATTCCTGGAAAAACCGTGACGCTTGACGTGGACCAAGTCATCGTGGCTGTGGGAGTGTCGCCTAATCCACTTGTGCCTAAGTCCATACCAGGACTTGAACTCGGCAGAAAGAACACCATCGTCGTCAACGAGGGTATGCAGAGTAGCAGACCTGATGTCTTTGCTGGTGGTGATATCGTCCGTGGTGGAGCCACTGTCATCCTCGCCATGGGTGATGGCCGTCGAGCTGCACAGAACATGGATCAGATGTTGCAGGCAAAATAAAACGACGATTCGATAGTTTCAAAGCATTCAGGCAAGGAGGGTGTTTACCTTTCCTTGCCCGAATGTTTTTGTTATTGCTCACTCCTGACTTCTTCGTGTTTGCGTTTTTTTTTATTCTTTTTTTGTTTTTCTCTCATAATGTGATAATTTTGCATCCGTTATGAATGGTTTATAGTCTATGAATATCAGATTTTACAAAATTATCCCTTTTGTCTGCATGATTCTCCTTCTTGGGTCATGCAAAGAGAAAATTATTTCACCAGAACAGATTGAAAAGGATACTGCCGAATATTCAAGTAGGGTCTGTCCAAGAACTGTGAATAAGGATATGGTTATGGACAGTGTCATTTATAGAGCCGCTAATCCCGACAACTATTATTATTATTACACCGTCAGTGGAATTATGGACAACGATTATGAGTTGCCCGTGCTTATCGACGGACAGAGGGCTATCTATCTCACTAACTTGAAACAAGCGCCAGAAATGGCTCCCATTATGGAAAGGGAAGCCACTGTTCATCATGTCTTCATTTCTAAAAGTACAGGAAAAATGCTTTACGACCTCAGGTTCGTCAGTGCTGAGTACAATAGCGACTATATCTCCAATCCTCCATCTAAACCTATACTGAGATAATAGAAGAAGAGATAGCGTTAGTTAAATGAACAATCCCCCATTCCTTTGTGGAGTGGGGGATTGTTCTGTATGCTTCATGTCTTGGCTATTCTGATGGCTGGCTCAGAATCAGGTTAATCAACATCGTCACATCGATAATCGAAAGACTGCCGTCACCGTTTATGTCTGATGAGGGGGTGCAGTAAGAAGCTGGATTCTCGCTGAGCAAGTGGTTAATCAAAATGGTCAAGTCTAGGATACTCACACTGCCATCACCGTTCACATCACCCAAAATAAAAGGAGGAGTGAGAACCTCGCCCTCAATCTGCAACGACACGATGCTCGAACCGCTTACGTATGCGCTCACACCTTCTATCGAACCGCTGGTGTCTTGGTTGAAGTCGATGCCCTGCAAGGTGCTCACATTGGTGGTAGGGATGTTGGTCTTGAAGAAGGTGCCTGTAAAGCCTACGGCATCGCTTGAACTGATTTTGATGGTCTTCGGAGTCTGGATGCTGGGAACCACCTCTGTAAATGTCGGATTGGTCACTGCCTTGCTCGGACATATCAGATAGGGAACACCGGCCTCAAGCAACAGTTGGTCTTGTTTCTTGAAAACCATCAAGGTGCCTCCACCGTCCAAGCGACTGTATTCGGCCAACTTGACATCATCGCCAAAGTAGGTCTTCAATTCATCCTCATCCAAATTGAATGGAAGGCAAATCGTCGACCAAGTGTTAGCGGCATAACTCTTGTTCTGAACGTAGGTGGTGCAAATCTTATTGCTCACCGTACTGAAAGGACTGGTCGAGTTGTTGGTTGTGGCTGCATTGATAAGCACGGTCGTCGTCGTCTTGAATGCATTGTAGTA
>CACYEC010000409.1 GCA_902773225.1 uncultured Bacteroidales bacterium | reverse complement strand
GGTAGTCCATCCTCCGAGGTCGCGAATGTTGCTGCCAGTGGTGGTCTTGATCATGCGGAGTTGGCCTTCGGTGGTGAAATGTCCCATAGCGATAACGCTGTTTGCCTCGTTGGTGACAGCGAAACGATAGTCCTGCCCCGGGTAGAGGTTTTTCACCTCCACTACCCTACTGCCAGCCGGAATATCGAAACTCCAAGCCGTTTGCCATGTAATCGTGACAGAGGGGTCAATATTGTCCCATGAGTATGCGATAGAGGCATTGCCACTGTACTCGGGGAGTGGTATGATGGCGGTGTGTGGATGGTCGCGGTGCGCTTCGGGTGCGAGGTTATAGTTATCGACCACACTTTCCGAGACTGTGGTGTAGGTGTTGTCGTTGATGAGTCCTCTTGCGCGCGTATTCTCTATATTCACATTGAACTGGATAAGGTCGTAGTTGATGTTTTCCAGAGGCACTGTTGTGCTGGCTTTGAGTTTGGCGGTGAGTTCGGACGGCAGATTGACAAGTGCACAATAACCAGGCTGGAACACCGCCACTCGTTTGTAGGCCAGTTCTCCAGCATCATTGAGCATGTAGTTCGATTTCTGGGTGAACTGTCCGTAAACGCCGGTCATGGCAGCGTTTGTCCAGATGGTCGGGACACTGTCGGGAGCCTCTGCACGCATCAGCACGTCGTCGAGGGATATCTGGGTATCGGCAGCCACCTTCACGAAGTATCCTTGTCCAGCCTTGACCTCCTTTTGCGGAATCAGCACCGCCACGGCCTTGTTCTGTTCCTCGTCGTAGTTCAAGCCAGCCAACGTGTAGATTTCGGTGAACATGGATGCAGGCACGTCGAAAGGCACACAGATAGAATTAAGCAGCCCTGCGCGCAGTGTCTTGTTGAGTGTGACATTGGCGTAAGTGTCTTCTGAGATTCCGAACTTCTCATTTTCATCGAGAGTGACATCGACTGCAGAGACACCATAGTAAAGTCTGAAGTTATCGAAGATGAGCCAGTTGCCAGGTAGTCCGCTATTGTGTGAGAAGCCGAAGGTCATGTTTCCGTCCTCCGTCATTGTGGTTCTGAGGATGTTCCAATACTGTCCTATGGCAAAAGCATCCTTAGCTCCGTTGACGGAATTAGGGATACTACGTCCGAAAGCTCCTGGGACATCACTTGCTGGGCGAGCGGGGAGGAAGCGCGCGCCGTCGTTGATACTCTGAACAGTTTTCTGAACCTTAGCGCCATGTCCTGTTTCAAGGAAGAAATCGGCAGTCACCTTGTCTTTTCCTTCCTCGTAGTTCCAGGACGTCTGTCTGAATTCGGTCATGCGGTAGAACGCCTGCGCCTTGAGCGTGTAGATACCAGCCGGCATATCGGAGATGGTCTGACTGATGCTTCCCTCGCTATGGTTGAAGTCTTCCACCATACGGTTTTCAGTGTATGCTGGTGAACCAGTGATATTCCATCCCGTCAGTCCGTTGTCGAAAGCAGGGTTGACGATGAGTGAAGTGATGTCGAATTGTCCTGTTGTTGTGGTGGACTCCCTCAGCAGTTGTTTGATAGCGCTCCATAGTCTCGCATCGAGTTTTGTCAGTTCCTCGTCGTCGGTCACGGAATCCATCACCTCCTTGACGCTATCGAGCACCGCGTCGTAGATGTCGGGTTGGAGTGCTTGCTTGGAAATGGCTGTATAAGAATTCCATTTCAGCAGGTATTTCCTTTTCTTCGCTCCGAAATCGTTTTCCGCCTCCTCATCGATAATCTTCTGGCTGATTTTCTCCAGCACGCATGGACCAGCAGCAAACCATGATTTCAGATATGAATGTGTGCCTTGGAATCCAAATTCGATGGAGGTGGGTTCTGAGATGTTGAACAAGACTTGAGAGGCATAGAGACCTTGAGAGAATGCTGTTCCTGCCTCACTCAACGAGTTGGCATAGGCATCCAGCACCTCGCTCCCGAGTCTTGGAACCAGAATGGAATCGTTTCCGGCGAACATACACGCTTCTGATATTTCCATACCCTTGTTGGTGTCGCTGGCATAGGAACTGCCGTATCTGTAGAAGGCATTGCCCTTAAAGCGGTATAGTCCAGGGGAGAGCTTGATGTTCTGCCAAAGTTTGTATTCAGTCATCTCCAACTGCCCAAATCCAGCGTATGCCTCGACAGCGTATGGCGAAGAGGAAGCAGGCGTCCAGGTGTTGGAGTATCCTTCGAGGTTGGTTGTTTTCATTTGCCAGCCATTGATTCCGTTAGAAAAGTCAGCATTCTCCACCAGAGCTGTCAGGTCCAAGGGCGTGTCGTCCACCGGCACCTTGGTCAGCCAAACACTATAAGCATCCTTCATCTCGTTGTATGCTTCGGTGATGACATCTGTATCAGTGGCATTCTGTACTTTCTCGCGAATCTCGTCGAGAGTCTGTGCAAAAGTCAGGTCGCTATCGGTATTAAGAGCCTCGTAGTCCTCCAATGCCTTAAGCGCCTGTGCCTTGAAGGCATCAAAATCCATGCCGTAATACAGGAGCGTGAAGTTATCGAAACAGCACCAGTCGTTGGCCACTGCACGATTGTCTTTCCTGATGCCTAAGCGGAGTTTTCCGTCGCTGACGGTGATGTTCTTGATGGTGGTAAGGTAGATATCCTCTCCCGAGTTGAAACAGTCGGCGGCATTTGTCTGATTGTCGGGGATGAAACCGGCAGGGGAACTTGCCGCCCATCCTCCTGTGGCACTTGCCTTTCGATAGTCGAAAATGGAAACCACTTTCTGTGTCTTATCACCAGCATAAAGCACAGGCAATATTACTTCGGTACCATTATTATATGCGGCCGCTCCATTGGAGATTGAGCCATAGCGATAGAATGCCTGAGCAGAGAGAGAATAAGAGCCCATAGGGATGCCTGAGAGTTGCTGATAGACATCGAATGCGGCCTTATTGAAGACCTCTCCGTTAGAACCATTACGCACATAATGATCTCCATCGGTATAGCCAGCTGTTGAAGTAACGTCGAGTCCCCAGACTTTGCCCGAGGTGATGCGGTAGTCGCCGATGAGGAAGTCGGGTGCAGAGATAAGGAATGTGGCATCGACGGGGTTT
>CACYEC010000408.1 GCA_902773225.1 uncultured Bacteroidales bacterium | reverse complement strand
TGGTGTAATGGTAACACGACAGATTCTGGTCCTGTTATTCCTGGTTCGAGTCCAGGTATCCCAGCACCAAGAGGCCTTGCAAGACATACTTGCGAGGCCTTTTTCGTTATCGGAGATTACGAATAGCATCAGCATACACAGCATCTATAAAATAAAACTACTAACCATGCCCAAGAAAACCGCAAACACCAAATCCTACGAGGATATCGTCAGGGACGCCAAGGCGAAGAATTTCGCGCCGATTTACCTGCTTATGGGTGAGGAGGCCTACTACATCGACATGGTTTCCAACTATATCTCGGAACAGGCATTGACACCCGAAGAGAGAGATTTCAACCAGGACATCATCTATGCCACATCCGAAACACAGGCCAAAAACATCATCACTGCGGCAAAACGGTATCCCATGATGAGCGAAAGGAGACTCATCGTGGTCAGAGAAGCACAAAACATCAGCAAGGCGGAATTTGACAAATTGCAGCCTTACGCCGCCAAGCCGCTCGAGAGCACGGTGCTTATCTTGTGCTACAAACACGGGACGGTTGACCGGCGCAAGGCAGTGGTTGCAGCTATCAACAAAGTGGGGGTGGTGTATGAGAGCGCCAAGTTCTACGATAGGGAACTGCCACAGTTCATCAACCGGTACCTTAAGCGGAAAGGATATACCATGGAAGAGAAGGCGGTGGTCATGATGGCAGACTATGTAGGAACAGACCTCAGTCACCTTGCGGGAGAACTCGACAAACTCATCGTTTCGGTCGGAGAGGAACGAAAGTCACTCACCGCTGCCGATGTGGAAGCCGTCATCGGTGTGAGCAAAGACTACAACAACTTCGAACTGATTACAGCGCTCGCAATGAAGGATATTTTGAAAGCAAATCAGATAGTAAACTATTTTAACAAAAATCAAAAAACTAATCCTCCTTTCAAAACGCTGCCTTTCGTGTTTAACTTCTTCTCCAATCTCATGCTTTACCATTACGCACCAGATAAGACAGAGCAAGGACTCTTGCAACAACTGGGGTTGAAGAGTGCCTGGCAACTCAAGGAGTACAACATCGCGGCGAGAAACTACACGGCAAGAAAGACCATGAACATCATCGCCAAGATACGTGAGACCGATGCCAAGATCAAAGGAGTGGAGTCGGGTACTGCTGATCCTGGCGACATCATGAGAGAATTGGTGTTCTTCATCCTGCACTGAGTGGACGAAGAAGGAACTGTGGGCTTGAGGATAGGGAAAACTGGGTTTCAGGAGGGCACATTCAGTTTGTACAGTTTTGCATAGCGGAAAAACAGAATAGGCGAGAGTGCATCTGTTTTTCCGCCTTTTTTTTGCCTTTCTTCTTTCCTGCATCTTGACTCCTGTACACTTTCCAGGTCTTGAAAAAACGGAGATAACTCTCACATATAGCGAGAGTTCCAAATCAGAGGTCATGAAAACAACAATAGGTCAAAGAGTCTGTTTTCAGGCATTTTCGTGTTTTTTAGCACAAAAATCACGACACAAAATTTCATTATTTCAATTTCTCATTATCAATTAGTTAGGCCATGATCTGACTTATTGAGATTTTCACAAATGAAATGATTCGGACTACTTTTCAGAAAACCGCCAAAAACGGGATTTTCAGCCCGTTTTGATTTATATTTTTTCGCGGATTAACATTCATTATGATTTACAATCTTAAAATCGCCAAATCATCAGTTTACATATAATAACACGTTTTCAAAATGCAAATCATAAACGCTGTTGTTTTGCAATACTAATTTAATATTTGCAAACGTAAATTATTTGCAAAATGAAAATATAAAAATATAAAAGAATGAATATACAAAACGATTTTATAGATAATAAATTACTAAAACCCAGTTATTTATATAGATTAGTTAAAGTGGTTTTTAGGTTTATAACCCAGAAATGTGAATATTCGGCTCATACAAGGGTGATTGATTGTATTATTTCGTGCAATTAACTGATTTGGCACCAATTATATACTAAAATTAAACAAAGTTAAACTTCAACGATATTAATAGTCTGAAATTTATATTTATAAAAGTATAATTTAAATTCATAAACTTACACTTTGTACCCATGTGATTTACAAAAATAAAATCAAATTTACTTGTAAAAAAACATTTGTGAAATTATTGTTATATTCTTAATTTGTTATAATTTTGTAAATCGAATAGAAAACCGTCTTTTTGGGACGTATTTTCGCAGTAATTACAAAACAGACCATGTCTTCAGGACGGTCGTTTGTGTCACCTTTTTCATTATATCATTTATAATTCAGATGTAAGTATGGAAGATAAAGATCGCATCTCAGAAATCATGAGACAGAAAGGAATGCTCGCCAAGAATTTCTGTGAGTTCACAGGCATTAGTCCGGCATCTCTCTCACATATCCTCAATGGTAAGACCAAAGCATCGCTACCTATTCTTAAGAGTATAGTCGATGTCTTTCCAGAGTTCAATCCGTTATGGATACTTCTTGGTGAAGGACAGATGATGGCCAGTGACAATGTGTCTGATGAAGATGACGTACTTACAGATGCTCAAAACGTTGATAACACGAACGATACTCCATCCACCACCGACAACCCCATGTCTGGTGTTGCTAACGTGAATGGGAACAACAGCGCAAGCAGGCAAGGTGAATTGTTGTTCGATTTCGCCGATACACCTACACCTGCCCGTCCAGTTGCCAAATCCCAGCAAACAATGAAAACTGACCCCCCTATTCAACCCGTAAAGGAAGTGGTAAAAATTATTGAAAAAAAACCAAGAAAGATAGTTGAGATTCGTGTTTTCTATGACGATGGAACATACGAGACTTTCAACTGATAACCGTTGACCGTTGACCATTGACCACTTCCCTCCTGTCTAAGGGGAAGGGTGACTTAAAGGCGGGGTCGTGAACCTTAATCAATAGTTATCGCAGATAGTTTTGGCTTTCTGGATACGCGACTGGTGTTTGGTTCGCTTGGGGAGTATGCCCAGAGCCTTAAGCCCCTTCACGATTAAGGGCAAGATATTCAGACCTTGTGGCATTGGTTGCACGGAAAGTGGGTCAACAGGGGGCATGTGGATGTCGTAATGCTGTTTGCCCTTGATGAAGACGTTGCCCAGTTCGTTGTTCTGTTCTATCATCGGGATGGTGTCGGTCATCTCGTTTTTCCCGACTTTCATCGACGTATAGCTGATATGGCTGAAGCTTACGCTATCAGTGCGCATACGTATGGCAAAACGTCCGTTTTCGTCTGTGCGACCAATTTCTTTTTCGTCGTCGCAAATAGACACATCGGAGATAGGCAAGCGTGTATGCCTGTCGACCACCACGCCTCTTGTGATTTCTATCTGTGGAGGAGTGGTGTTGTCTGTTTGTCCGTTTGCTTTCGTGGAGGAAAGGAACAGCAGCACGAGAGATGAAAGGATAAGCGTGGTTTTGCTCATGATTGCACGTTTAGCATTGCAAAAATATCAACTATCATCCATTTCCTCACTATCTTGTAAGGTTTGTTATGATTATTTAAGGGGACTTTAAATATAGGGGTCTTCTATGAAGGAACCTTCTATAATTTAAACGTTATTCATTGCCACTCCATGGTGCTGAAATGGTACAAGCTCTTTCCTGTCGTTCAAGATGAAATGCAAGTATGGCTCAATTGCTTTGCAGAATTCTTGTGCATTGAAGATATTAGCGACCTCTTCAAGATGAAGGAATTCGCGTACTTCCTTTCCTACTCCTTCTGGATATCCATCCCAATGATGATAGATGAATCTCTCATCACCGTCTTTGTCTTTAATAATCAGATGAGCTCTTGTTGCCATATTCTTGTATTTTATTGAATTGATTTCCACCGCAAATTTATGGATAAAAAAAGAATAAAACAAACAAAACGAAAATTTTTGGAACAGAAATAAACATACTCCAACCCTGTATATAGGGTAAAGAAGGCCTTTTTCGATTTTTAACCATGTCGTCGATTTACACTAAAAATGCAAGAAAATGTGTCTTTATATCTCCAAATGCTTGTAAATACGTTTTTTTTTCAATACTTTTGCAGCATACGAAACCTCTAAAAAATGAAGACATGAGAAAGATTATTTTGACAACCTTGATAATGGTTATATCCATGACAGTGTTTGCTCAGACCAGAGCAGGGGCCTATATCTGCGACAAAAGTGGCACCCCCACCAACGTTAGAAATGCGCCAAATGGTAAGGTGGTTCATCAACTTTCAGACGTAGATGGTGGTTATGTAGTGTCACTGATTGAAGTGAAAAACAACTGGTGGAAGATAGAACCTGTTGTATGGGTTTATGGCGATGATGAAGAAGATATTCAACTCAAAGGCTCGAATACAGGCTACTGGCTCCATTACTCCGTTTTGCAGTTCGATATAGCAGGTGACCCTACGGATGTCTTGCGTGCAACACCATCGCCAAAAGGCAAACCTCTCAAGTTGGGAGCTACCTACTTGTTTGAAGTTGGGCTTCGCCCTCTTGAGATTCGAGGTGAATGGATAAAAGTGATGACAAGCGACAAGCGTTATACAGGATGGATGCCCATTGACCGAATTTGCGACAATCCCCTTACCACTTGTCCATAGACTTAGGATGACATTTTCGTAATATTTATCACTATGCAACGTTTGAAGACATTGATGATTCTGCTGATGATGGCAGGCTGTGTGCAGACCTTTGCTGCCATAGATGGTGGGGAGGATGATATTGCAACCTTCCGCACTTGGGCAATGACACCTCCCATGGGTTGGAACTCCTGGGATTGCTACTATTCCAGCGTGACCGAGAAGGAGGTGTTGCAAAACGCTCAGTACCTTGTGGATAACGACCTCGTGCGCTATGGATGGGAGTATGTGGTTATCGATATCCGATGGTACTGCAACCACCCCTCTCTTGGGGGAGGCTATTACAACCAGCGAGGCGACCAGGACTACGTGCTCGACGAATACGGACGCTATCTGCCTTCACCAACACGCTTCCCCTCGTGTATGGTCGATGGCAAGAACATGGGTTTCAAGGCACTTGCCGACAAGATTCACAGCATGGGCCTGAAGTTTGGCATCCACATCATGCGAGGAGTACCGAAGAGTGTAGTGGGAAGTACATACAAACTGAAAGGCAGTGAAAGCACCCCCTGGAACCAGGTCTATAACGGTACGACCCCGCCATGTGCATGGCTGAAAGACAACCTGCTCGTGCGCAACAACGAGGCAGGACAACTCTACTACAACAGCATCATGGACCTCTATGCCGAGTGGGGCGTCGATTTCATCAAGGTCGATGACCTCTCTCGTCCGTTCTATACCGACGAGATACACATGATTCGTAAGGCCATTGACCAGACCGGACGTCCCATTGTCCTTTCCATGAGTCCAGGCAAGACCCAGTACCAGTATGCCCAGGAGTGTCTCGACAATGCCAATATGTGGCGCATGATGGACGACCTTTGGGATACTTGGAGTGCTGTTGACGCCGTGTTCAACGAAGCCCATGAGTGGAGTAAGTACGCCCGTCCGGGCAACTATGCCGACTGCGACATGCTGCCTCTCGGGCAGATATCCATGACCATTGCCGACAAAGGGTTCACGGGTAGCGATGGCGGGCGCTGGACCCGTTTGTCGCAGAACGAGCAACAGACCATGATGACACTGTGGGGTGTTTGTCACTCTCCCTTATTCTTTGGAGGCGAGATGACGAAGAACGATTCGTTCACTTTGTCGTTGCTCAACAACGAAGAGTACCATCAGATGCACAAATACGGTGAGGAAGCACATCAGGTGATGAACGACGAGGTCTTGGCTCGTGTGGCATGGACTTCTCATATAGGCGACACCCGTTACCTTGCCCTGTTCCAGCGCGACAACACCCGCTGGGTTGTGGGTCAGAAAGCGCTCTACGTCAGCGAGACCGTTGCCTATACCACCGACGGACATGCTGTGGATGTGGATATCGAGTGGCCCGAGGGAGAGAAGACTCTGGTGCTCGTCATCGACGATGCCGGCGACAACTTCAACTACGACCATGCCGACTGGATCAACCCCACGCTCGTCTTGCGCGACGGAACGGAAGTGCCGCTCACGGGTGAATACAAGACGCGAGACTACACCAAGTCGTACTTCAACCGCATCTATGAGAACAAGAATGTAGATACGGGTGGAAAGATGAAAGTGTTGGGCACGACCTACGACCGTGGGTTCTCGGCAGATGCCAATGCCGCTATCTACTTCACTATTCCTGACGATCTGGACGTCGTGCGCTTCAAGGCAATGGCGGCAGCTGACGACTCGGGCATCAACCAGCCCAATGCCACCACCAGCATCCGCTTCATGGTGTTCTGCGAGAATCCACTTACAAGCGAATTGGATGGTTCCGCAGCGCGTTCCGGATTGATTAGCCGTACCGGCACCAAATCTAAGACTTTGGAGTGCGATGTGACTGGTGCAGAACAACTGAAGATTGTGGTCACTGACTGGGGCGACAAATTCGACTATGACCGTGCCGACCTCATCAATCCAGTGCTTATAGATGCCGAAGGCAACGAGACCTCTCTCACCACGTTCAACCACACTTCGTACCAGTCCGACTGGGGTTCCTTGCACGTGAACACGAATGTGGAGGGCGGCGCCCTGCGTGTCGAAGGACAGACCTACACCACAGGATTAGGAATGAATGCCAACTGCACGCTCATCTATGATCTGCCCGAAGGACACACCTACAAGACCTTCCGTGCGCTCTGTGGCTACGACTCCAGTTGCGATACCGACAACCACAGCACTACAGGCACCACGATGGAGTTTGTCTTTTATGTGACAAAGAATGAGCCCTACACCTTCGACCTCACGCAATTGGGTTATGGCGCCACAGAGGCTGTTCCTGTGCATGACGTTTGGACGGGAGAGGACCTTGGCACAGCCACAGGCACACTGACCACCAAGGTGCCGAGCCATGGCGTACGTCTTTTCCGCCTGGGCGACAAGGCCTCCACCGGTATAAAGAGCGTGGATAAAACGGATGAGGAAGGAATGAATGTTGGGAACAATGCCATATACGATTTGCAAGGCCGTCGTCAGCAATCCCTCCGACAGGGCATCAACATTGTCGGCGGAAAGAAGGTCCTGGTCAAATGACGATTAGTGATGATGTCCTCACTAGCGCAAACAAACACAATATCCTTTGAAAAGTTGTTTCCAATAGAATTTCTTTAATTCCAATTTTGATACTTTTGCCAATAGAAACAATCAATCCGTTAAAGTGATGAAGATAAGAGCATTGTTTTGGGCCTGTTTCAGCGGTTTGCTGGGAGTGTTTACGTCCTGTGGCACTAAGATGCCTTCAGGTGAATTGGTGAGCATAGAATACACGCGGTCGGGCACGATGGCGGGCTATGAGTATGAAGGACGGGTGGAAACGAAAGAGGATGGAACTGTGGAGGCGCAAGTCATGCGTGAGAGTTATGGTCCGCTTTATCAATTGGTTGTGGACAAGAAAACCCTGGCTGACCTTCAGCGCATCATCGTTGAGGAGAAGATGTATGCTTACAAAGAGCATTATCGTCCTCTTTTGGAAGTGCTCGACGGTTATATGTGGTCGTTCCACGCCCGTTTCTCCGACGGGGAGAGTATCAGCAGTAGTGGTTCGAACGCCAGTCCACGCGGAGAAGGTCTGAAACGCCTGCGCGAGTATTTCGTCCGACTCGCCAACACCCCCGATGCCGTTCAGGTGGAAGATGCCGGCGACAACCATTAAAAAGACAATAAAGAGGCCACAGGCAGAGGAGTTCTGCTTGTGGCCTTTAGGTTGAAGGATGTACTCAACGCTATTTCAGGTTACCGAGGATGTCGCGTGTCAGTTCTCGGGTGATGGTTCGTGTGGCGGCCGAGGTGGCGTTCTTTACCACCTTGCCCGTGGTGGAAGTCTTTGACTTGGTCTTCTTCTTTGTGCCAGTCACTTTTTCCGACACGGCGTTGCCGACGATGGTGGCGAGTGTGGCGGTGATAGCGGTGATGATGGCTTTCAGCACCTTTGAGAAGAAACCTGGTTTCTTGCTCTTCTTCTTGTCCTCTTTCTCCTTTTCCGCTTCTTCCTTAGCCTTGGCATCCTCCTCGGCCTGTGCCTCGTTCTCAGCCATAAGGATTTCGTAAGCGCTCTCACGGTCAATCGGTGTGTCGTACTTGCCGTAGATGTCCGACTGCTTGATGAGGTCGAGACGCTGCCCTTCGGTGATGGCGCCGATTTGGCTCAGCGGGAAGAGAATCTTGGCGCGTTCCACCATCGACGGTGCTCCCTTCTCGTCGAGCAGCGACACAAGGGCTTCGCCAGTCTCCAGGTTCATGATGGCCTCGTCAGTTTTGAAGGCAGGGTTGGCTCGGAAGGTGTCGGCAGCCACCTTTACCGCCTTCTGGTCTTTGGGTGTGTATGCGCGCAGGGCGTGTTGCACACGGTTTCCCAACTGGCCGAGGATACTTTCGGGGATGTCGGTGGGACTCTGTGTGATGAAATAGATGCCCACCCCCTTGCTTCGGATGAGACGGATGACCTGTTCAATCTTATCGACCATCGCCTTGGAGGTGTCCTCGAAGAGCATGTGTGCCTCGTCGAAGAAGAAGATGAGTTTGGGCTTATCGAGGTCACCCACCTCGGGAAGGGTGGAGTAGAGGTCCGACATGAGCCAGAGGAGGAAGGTTGAGTAGAGTTTGGGCTGCATCATCAGTTTGTCGGCAGCCAGCACATTCATGATACCCTTGCCACCCTTGGTCTGCAGCAGGTCCATGATGTCGAACGAAGGCTCGCCGAAGAACTGGTTGGCGCCTTGGGCCTCCAACTGCAGTAGCGCGCGCTGTATGGCGCCCACGGAGGCGGAGGTGATGTTGCCGTACTGGCTGGTGTATTCCTTGGCGTGTTGAGCCACGTAGTCGAGCATTGAACGCAGGTCTTTGAGGTCGAGGATGAGCAGGCCGCGGTCGTCGGCGATGCGGAAGACGATGTTGAGCACGCCGTCTTGCGTCTCGTTCAGGCCCAGGAGCCGTGCGAGTAATTGTGGTCCCATCTGCGACACAGTGGCTCGCATGGGGTGTCCTTGCTCGCCATAGACATCGAAGAGGCGCACAGGGCAACTCTGGAACTCAGGGTTCTCGATACCGAACTCGGGGAGGCGTTTCTGGATGAATCCCGACAGTCGTCCCGTCTGGCTGATGCCCGAGAGGTCGCCTTTCATGTCGGCCATGAAACAAGGCACTCCTATTTGGCAGAAAGTCTCTGCTATCACTTGCAGTGTCACGGTTTTACCTGTTCCCGTGGCACCTGCGATTAAGCCGTGGCGGTTGGCCATCTTGCTGCAGATGGTCAGTGGTCCATTGGCGCAATGGGCTATATACAGCCCCCGTTCTTTGTCGTACATATATTCTTGTTTTTTGTTGTTATTTGCAGTTAAGGTGTTTCAAACTACAAT
>CACYEC010000407.1 GCA_902773225.1 uncultured Bacteroidales bacterium | reverse complement strand
CTGTGCCCGGCCTTTCGGAGGCCGGTGTAGACACCAACAGCCCGTCTATACCTTCAGGAATCTGCCCATGGCGATTTTCTCCGCCAGGGCATTGAGCTGGAGACACTCCCACCTTGAGATCCTGGATTTCGCAGGTGCGTCGGGCCAGGGGGAGAGGATAAGCATCCTCCCCGTCGCGCAGTAGTAGAAGTCATTGCCTGAGGGCTTATAGCAGGGGCCTATACCGTCGTTGGTGAGTTGAATAATCGTGTAGCCTTTTTCGAGAGCCGCTTGCTTCACCACCTGCTCACGCTCAGAGATGAAAGCGCCAACAAGCACTCCATAGTTCTCCCCGCATTGCATCCAGACTTTCACCTTGTCCTTATACTCATCATCGCTGTCCCTCCTGTGGACAACCACCTCCATCTTATCGGGAATATCAAGCAGAAAACAGTTGCCGATGCACAAGCAATCATGGCCTTCCACTTTGACCCGCTGCTGCTCCTTGAAGAGGTCGGGATGGGTCTGCTTGATCATCAGCCGACGGGGATTGTCGTCGAGGTAATGCTTCCAACGGTCTAGCTGGCCAGGTTTATTGAGGATTTTGTCGCAAAAGTTATCCTCGAAGAGTCCAGTCGGGTGTTCGTCCTGATTATCGAAACATCGCCAGTAAGCCTTGTTACAGCCATACTTGAAACCGTTAATGACGGTGCCCAGTTGCTTTCCTTGAGGCAGATTTTCTTTCACACGGATGATGATGTGAAGGTGGTCGGGCATAACGCACACCTTCCATACCTCAATCATGGGATAGTAGCGGTTGATTTTCGGTATCTCCTCAACGATGATGGCATTGCCCAACTCGCTGCGAACCACTTTGGCGCATCCCTCCGTGAAGAGGGGAAGCGAAGAATCGCCTGTCAGATGCCCGAAGAGAGGTTGGCGTCCCTGGGTCACGAGGGTGATCATATAGGTGGCGGCGGCATTGTAATTGTGGCATAAACTGCGGCGCTTCATGCTGTGGACTACGGCGTGAAGGGCACCAGCCGACCTCCGAAAGGCCGGGCACAATGGCTCCCTAACAATGAAAAACTGGCACAAGGCTCAAGAACAAAGGAAACACAGGGCACAAGACTCGGAGATTTGTTGGCTTTGAAAAAATGTGACATTTTCCTTTGGTATTTGCTTTTTTTCTTATACTTTTGCAGAAATAAAAAACCTTGTAATGAAAAAACGCTATTACACAGCACCATCCATCCGAATCACGGAAACCCAACTGTCCGCAATCATCCTCCTCACCGGCATTGATGAGCAAGGGCAGCGTTTCATCACTCATGGTGGCACCACCTCAGGAGCCAACATCACCGAAGCCGATGCGAACGCACGCCAAACCACCTGGGGCAACCTCTGGTAACTACTTTTGCACCTTTGTTGGAGTCTTACACTGGCCTACGAAAGGCTCAACAAACGCTTACACCGGCCTCCGAAAGTCTTGACGTAGTGTGTCTTGTTCTCAGGCATGTAGATGCTGATGGTGGTCACCGTCTTTGCCATGTTTAGCACCATGTCAACGCTCATGCTGATGTGATTTAGCTTGAGCAGCCGCTCCAACTCCTTGTACACTTTCAATGCCACAAAGCAGATGCAGACATGTGCCTCTATCCTTCGGCGCGTGAAGTGGAACATGGGCCGTATCTCTATCTTTGATTTGGCAATTCTGAAGGCTCTTTCAACATTCCAGAGGTTATGATAGGCCGTCACGACCTCGTCAGTAGGGATGACAGTGTTGGTGAGGTAGCCCTTAAGTCCGTTCCACCGCTCGTCATCCCGTATCCTGTCGTAATTGATGCTGACCTTGGTGTTCCCGTCCATGTCAAGGAACTTGTTGTAGCCCCGGCGGTTGATGTTCTCCCTGCTCAGGTGTCCCGCACTGTATGCCTTCTCCAGCCTGCGGATGCCCTTCTCGCGGTTGTGCGCGTCTTTCTTCGCCCTATTCTCCGAATATCCGACGAGCAGGCGGCGGCCGAGCCCCTTGTCTATCTCGTGCATCATGCCGTTCTCCTTGTCAAAAGAGAGTATCTGCCGCTTTACGGCCTCCGACTCGTTCTTGATACGGCTTCCTATTATATATTTGCAGCTCTCCGCCTCAAGCTCATTGATGTTGTCCGAGTTCATCAGTCCGGAATCGGCCACGACGATGAAGTCGTCAAGACCGTATCTGGCGACGAACTCACGGATTACGGGCAGCATCGTGTGCCCTTCGTACTTGTTCCCCTCGTGTATGCAGTATGCCAGGGGGTAACCATCCAGGCTGACCAGCAAACCCAAATTGATTTGCG
>CACYEC010000406.1 GCA_902773225.1 uncultured Bacteroidales bacterium | reverse complement strand
GATTGCCCGTGCCAAGGAGGTTATGAATTATCAGGCCAGTATGCCTGACGTGGATTTCTGGTGGTGGAGCGATGCCCTCTATATGGGGATGCCGATTTTCACCAAGCTGTACAAGGTGACTGGCGACGAGAAACTGCTGGACAAACAGTATGAGAGCTACCGTTGGACGGATGAGTTGCTTTTCGACAAGGAAGACCAACTCTACTACCGTGACGGCAAGTATGTGTGGCCAAAAGTGACTACAGCATGTAACGGTGGCAAGAGTTTCTGGGCACGTGGTGACGGATGGGTGCTTGCCGGACTGGCCAAGGTGCTGACCGACCTGCCCAAGAAATCAAAATATCGGGCTTTCTACCTTGACCGCTTCAAACAACTGGCTGCCGGTGTGGCACGCACCCAGCAAGAAGGTGGTTACTGGAGCCGTTCAATGAAGTGTGAGGATGATGCACCTGGCTATGAGACCAGTGGCACAGCCTTCTTCACCTACGGACTGCTTTGGGGTGTGAACAACGGCATTCTGAAGAAGAAAGAGTACAAGCCCGTCATCGAGAAAGCGTGGAAATACCTCTCGGAAGTGGCACTGCAATCAGATGGAAGCATTGGTTTTGTGCAACCTATCGGCGAAAAACCCGACCCCACCCGCACGGTTGACGCCAATTCACAGGCACCTTTCGGTACAGGCGCATGGTTACTTGCAGCATGTGAGTATGTGAAATATCTCAAGAAATAAAAACATCAAATTATATTTTATCTATGAAAGATTTCTTTAAGTACGTGTTCGCCACCGTAGTTGGTATTCTGGTGGTAGGATTACTTAGTTTCATTATGATGATGATATCGTTGATGAGCATGACCATGCAATCGACGACGAAAGTGCCATCCAAGAGCGTGTTGGTCATGAAACTCTCGGGACAGATGACAGAGCGAAGTCAAGACAATCCTTTCGCTTCCCTTATGAGTGGTTCAACCGATGAGGGTATCAGTCTGTCTGATGCGCTCAAGGCTATCGACAACGCAAAGGATAACGACGACGTGAAAGGCATCTATATTGAGGCTGGTTCTCTTGCTGGTGCGGCTCCTGCTATGATTGAGGAACTCCGATCAAGGTTGGTTGAGTTCAAGAAGAGTGGCAAGTTCATTCTCGCTTATGGTGACACTTATTCTCAGGGTACCTACTATCTGAGCAGTGTCGCCGACTCTGTGGTTATCAATCCTTCGGGCATGATAGAATGGATTGGTCTGGGTGGTACTGTGTTGTACTATAAGGACTTGTTGGACAAGGTGGGGGTGAAAGCCGAGGTTTTCAAAGTGGGTACCTATAAGTCGGCTGTCGAGCCATACATCACCAACCAGATGAGTGATGCCAACCGCGAGCAAATCACGGTCTATACCAGTGAGATTTGGAAGCAGATGCGTGAGAACATCGCCAAGTCAAGAAAGAATCTCAGCGCCGACAAGTTGAACGCATTGGCTGATTCCTGCATCGTGCTTGCTGATGCGCCAGATTATCTCAAAGCGGGTATGGTGGATAAGTTGGCCTATCCTGACGAGGTGAAACAGATGATTGCCCGTTATATGGAAGTGGATAGTCCCAAGGACTACAATGTCATCAGCGTGAAGGACATGGCCAATGCATCGACCGACAAAGTCAAAGATCCAAGTGGTGATATTGTGGCTGTCTATTATGCTTCGGGCGAAATCGTGGAGGAAGAAGCACCTACATCGCTTTTCTCTGGAGGCGAATCGATTGTGGGCAAGAAAGTCATCAAGGACTTGGAGAAGTTGGCCGACGATGAAAACGTGAAGGCTGTGGTGCTCCGTGTGAACTCACCGGGCGGCAGTGCATACGCTTCAGAGCAAATTTGGCATCAGTTGATGACAATCAAGGAAAAGAAGCCGTTGGTGGTGTCGATGGGTGGATATGCCGCCTCTGGTGGTTATTATATCTCTTGCCCCGCTGACTGGATTGTGGCTGAACCAACAACCATTACGGGTTCCATCGGTATTTTCGGTATGTTCTTGAATGGCAACGAACTGTTGGAGAAGAAACTGGGGCTGAAGAGTTACAGTGTGACAACGAACGAGTATGCTGATTTCGGAGCCAGTATTATGGGAGTGATGCTTAAGGACATGACACCCAATGAGAGCGCACATTTGCAATCATACATCAATCGTGGTTATGAGTTGTTCACCAAGCGTGTGGCCGATGGTCGCAAGAAACCGCAGGACTACATCAAGACGATAGGCGAGGGCCGTGTATGGACAGGTGTTCATGCCAAGGAGATAGGTCTTGTGGACCAACTCGGCGGTCTTGATGTGGCTATCGAGGAGGCCAAGAAGCGTGCCAAATTAGAGAAGTGTTCGGTGATGAACTATCCTGCAGAGGAGAATCTCTTCACGAAGTTGATGGACACTGCCACCAACAGCGACTCTTATGCCGATGCCCGTGCTCGCGAACTCTTCGGTGAGTACTTTGAGATTCTCACCGCATTGAAGTCGGTGTCCAGCAAGAACGGTGTTCAGGCTTCATTGCCTTACGTCATCAAGTTCAATCTTTAGACTTTTGATAGATAATCAGCAGGAGGCTTGGCATCCAGTGCCCAGCCTCCTCAATTCAGGTAACATCTAATAATCGCTTGCGATTTGATAGATTGTTCTAAAGAGTTCAAAATATCAACAGGATTGAAATTCGATAATTCGTGATAAATAGAACATCCTTTAAAAACAGTGTGAATCTTGGAAGGCGACCATATAAAAATCAATGAGTTCCTGCGTCCGTTATCGTGGATCTACGGTTTGGTGGTAGGCATCAGAAACATGATGTTCGACTGCGGGCTGTTGCACTCGGAGTCGTTCGATATTCCCGTTATCAGCGTGGGTAACCTCACTGTTGGCGGTACGGGCAAGACACCGCATTCCGAATATCTGGTGAAACTGCTTCAAGGCAAGTTTCAGATAGGTCTGTTGAGTCGAGGTTACAAGCGTAAGACTCATGGTTTCCTCCTGGCCAATGCCGACACCACCATGCCTGAGATTGGTGACGAACCCTTCCAAATGAAGAAGAAGTTTCCCGATATCCACCTTGCTGTGGACAAGAATCGCCGTCGGGGCATCCATCGACTGGCTGATGACCCGAATATCAAGCCCACAACAGACGTGATTATACTCGACGATGCCTACCAGCACCGATATGTGACACCAGGCATCAGCATTCTGTTGATGGACTACCACCGCTTGATTTGTTTTGATGCCCTTTTGCCAGCCGGTCGCCTGCGAGAGCATCAGTTCAACAAGCGAAGGGCTGATATTGTGATTGTGACGAAATGCCCAAAGTCCATCACTCCGATGGAGAAGCGCGGCATTTCCCGTTCACTGGAACTTTATCCTTGGCAGAAACTCTTCTTTTCCACTTTCCAATACGGTCAACTCTACAACCTCTTCGACCCTTCGTTGCCAAGAATACCTCTTGAGCAGTTGAAGGACACACGTCCGTCTGTTCTCTTGTTGACTGGCATTGGGTCGCCTGAGCAGATGGAGTACGACCTACGACAATTCACGACATTCAAGTCGCTGAAGTTCAGCGACCACCATACCTTCAAGAAAAAAGACATCCGGTTGATAGAGAACACATTTGGCAATCTATCAAGCGAGAACCGACTGATCATCACCACAGAGAAGGACGCCACGCGGCTCATGCACTGCGAGGGCTTCAGCGAGGAGGTGAAGAAATCTCTTTATGTACTGCCCGCAGAGGTGGTTATTATGAATGACGAGGAATATTTTAACGAAACAATCATTGGCTATGTACGAAAAAATTCAAGAAACAGCACACTTCTTAAAAGAAAGAATGACAACAAGTCCTGAGACTGCCATTATCTTAGGTACAGGACTGGCGCGTCTGGCAAGCGAGATAAAGGTGGATTTGGAAATCAACTATTCCGACATCCCTAACTTTCCACTCTCGACAGTGGAGGGACATTCAGGCAAACTGCTTTTCGGTCGCCTTGGTTCCAAGGACGTGATGGCGATGCAAGGACGTTTCCACTATTATGAGGGTTACTCCATGAAGGAGGTGACTTTTCCCATCCGTGTGATGTACGAATTGGGCATCAAGAACCTCTTTGTGAGCAATGCGAGCGGAGGAATGAACCCCTCTTTCAAGGTGGGAGACCTGATGATTATCACCGACCACATCAACATGATGCCAGAGCATCCGCTCCGGGGAAAGAATGTGCCTCCAGGACCTCGTTTCCCAAGTATGGACAGTGCCTACAACAAGGCTTTCATCGCACAGGCGATAGAGATTGCCACAGAGAAGGGCATTCCCGTGAAACAAGGAGTCTATCTGGCCACACAGGGTCCCACATTCGAGACGCCGTCTGAGTACCGTGCCTTCCGTGTGTTGGGAGGAGACGCTGTAGGTATGTCCACTGTACCAGAGGTCATTGTAGCCGTACATTGTGGCATTAAGGTTTTTGGTATGTCAGTCATCACCGATATCGGTTTCGGTGAGGTCATTGGTGAGGTGTCGCACGAGGAAGTGCAGAAAGCCGCCGATGCCGTGCAACCCAAGATGGCTGAGATTTTCAAAGCCTTGTTAGAGAAAATCTGATACATTTAACCCATCAAACTCATTAAGCCCATTTTATCCATATAACCCATATAAAACAAAATGTCAGAGATAAGCACACTCGGTGAATTTGGCCTCATCAAGAGGCTGACAGAAGGAATAGAACTTAAAAACATTAGCACGGTGTATGGCGTGGGCGATGACTGCGCAGTGCTCGACTACGGTGATAAACAAGTGTTGGTGACCACCGACATGCTTATGGAAGGTGTACATTTCGACCGTACCTACACTCCTTTGCAACATTTGGGCTACAAGAGTGCGATGGTGAATTTCAGTGATGTCTATGCGATGGGTGGCACCCCACGTCAGATAACCGTAAGCATAGCCATCGACAAGCGTTTCAGTGTGGAGGACATGGACCTCTTCTATTCTGGTCTTCGCATAGCCTGCGAACAGCATGGGGTTGATATCGTCGGTGGTGACACAACTTCTTCGATGACAGGATTCGCCATCAGCATCACTTGCATTGGTGAGGTGGAGAAGGGGGAAGCCATCATGCGCAATGGAGCTAAGGATACCGATATTATCTGCGTGAGCGGTAATCTCGGTGCGGCTTATATGGGACTTCAGTTCTTGAAACGCGAGCAGTCTGTATTTGAGCAGCAGTGGCATGAGATGGAAACGTTGCAGGGTGAGCAGCGCGAGGCCATGCGTCGCGAGTTGGAGAACTATCAGCCCGACATGGCAGGCCGCGAGTACATCATTGAGCGTCAGCTTCGTCCCGAGGCACGTCGCGATGTCATTCAGGAGTTGCGTGAACGTGGCATTCGACCTACATCCATGATGGACATCAGCGATGGGCTGAGCAGTGAGTTGTTGCACATCTGCTCACAGAGCAACTGTGGATGCAGGGTTTTTGAGGAGCGTATTCCGATTGACTACCAAACGGCAGTGATGGCAGAGGAACTGAATATGAATGTCACGACCTGTGCGTTGAATGGTGGCGAGGACTATGAGTTGCTGTTCACTATTCCCATCACTGACCATGATAAAATCGCTCATGTGAAAGACGTGAAGATGATAGGTCATATTACCAGACCTGAGTTGGGACGGTTGCTCGTCACCCGCGACTCACAGGAGTTTGAACTTAAAGCACAAGGCTGGAATCCACTGAAAGAATAAGCAGGGGGGAATTTTTCCTCTTCTCATAGTTCAAGGCCATGTCCTGTTCTCCGGAGAGAAAGGGCATGGCCTTGTTCTCACATCGTTTGTAGCCAGAGTTTTACTTGGCTATCTTGATGGTTTTATAGGATAGTGAGCAATTTGTCGAAACCGGTCATTCGAAGGATGTTCATTACCTCTGGCTGGACATTCGTCAATTCCAGTGTTCCTCCTTTGGCTACGCTCTCTTTCTTCAGTTTGAGCAAGCCACGCAGTCCTAGACTGCAGATGTATTCCAAGTCGGTACAGTCGAGTTGGATGCTTTTTCCCGCCTGTGCTTCCAATTGCCTGATTGCCTCAAGGAATTCTGGAGCGGCATTCGTGTCAATCCATCCTGAAGGTTTGCCTATATAGACACTGTTTTTTTCTTTGATTTCGAAGTTCATATTACTGTAAAGGTGTTAAAGGGTAAATAATATTCACAATAAGGATATTTGAGGCCAGGATAATCAGGTTCATGGGCAGACCGATGCGGATGAAGTCGCTGAATCGGTATCCACCAGGTCCATAGACGAGCATGTGGGTAGGTGAGCCTATAGGTGTAGCGAAGCAACTGCTGACGCTGACCATCATGGCAATCATAAAGGGGTAGGGTTCATAGCCGAGTTTCTCCGCTGCCTCATACATGATGGGGAAGAACATGGCACCCGCAGCCGTGTTGGAGATGAACTCTGTAGTGATGTTTCCTGCCAGGCAAATGGCGATCATGACGATGATGGGGTTGGTTCCGCAGGTGTTCAGCACTCCGTGTGCCAAGCGTTCTGCGATTCCAGTTTTACCAATGGCAAGTCCCAGTACCACCGATCCTGCGAAAACCATGAGGATATCCCAGTTGATGGCTTTCATGGCCTGGTCCACGTTACAGCATTTGAAGAAGAGCATGGCAGCAGCGGCGATGAAGGCGCATTGCAGCAGGGGTAGGATATTCAATGCTGAAAGCACCACCATGGCAATCATGATGGAGGTGGAAATATACGTTTTCTTGCCGATATTGGCTACCTCTGTGGAGTCGAAGAACTGAAGTTGAGATGAAAGAGTGCTGGTTTTGATGTTTGTTTTTGGCGGACATTCGAGCAAGAGTGTGTCTCCTGCCTGCAGGGTCACGCTTCGTGGCGACTGGCTGATGCGCTCGCCTTTTCTTGACACGGCCACAAGTGTCATGTTGTTGTCTTTTTCGAAGGTAGTGTCTCCGATGGCAGTGTTGATGAGGCTACTGCCGAAGTTGACGTATGCTGTCCTCAGTTGTCGGTTTAAGTCCACCTCGCTCATTTTGAACACATGATGGTCAGCATTTACCAGGCCATGACTTCGGCGGAGTTCGAGAATCTCATCGACCTGTCCAGCGAACACCAGTCTGTCGCCACCCATGAGTATTTCATCGTCAGGTACGGGAGAAATGATGTCGTCGTAGTGGATGATTTCGATGAGACTGCCTCCTCTCACGTCAGTCAGTCCTGCTTCGCTGACAGTCTGGCCGATATGTGTGTTGTCGGAAGGCACGAGGAACTCCACGGTGTAGTCGCCAGTGGATTCAAAGGCTGCTTCGGGAGCCTTGCGCTCTGGTAACAGCCGTCGCATGGCTATGATGGATAGCACTCCTATACATAGGCAGAAAAGACCGGGGATGGTGGTAGCGAATACATTCATTGCATTACCGGTGTGTTCAGCATACAGACTCGAGATAATGAGGTTGGGTGGGGTACCGATGAGTGTGCAGACACCTCCCATGCCCGCTGCATAACTTAGGGGAATAAGTAGCTTGGATGGTGAGATGTTCAACTTCTTCGACCACATCTTCACGATTCCAACGAAGAGAGCCACCACAGTGGTGTTGCTGAGGAAGGAACTAAGTGCCGCCACAGGAAGCATCAGCCTCACCACGGCCTTAGAATACGAATTGGGTTGTCCTAACAGGTGTTTCACTATCCACTGCAGCACTCCAGTGTGCATCAGTCCTGCCACTACCACGAAGAGTACGGCGATGACGACCACCGATGTGGAACTGAAGCCAGAGAAAGCCTCCTTCGCATCAAGCACGCCCGATAGGAATAGTACGGCGATGGCACCGAGAAATACCAGGTCGGAACGAATCTTGGTGAATAGTAATACAGAAAACAGGGTCAGCACCGTAAGGATGGTGATCCATGCGTTAAGGTTGAAACCTAAGAAATAAATGCTCTCCATAAAACCATCTTGTTATTATCATTAATCATCAATTATTTGTTGTCAATTCTTTTGGTCATTGTAACCACATTATAGCCATCGACCGTCCGCTCGTATGTCATACTATCCATGATAGAACGTACAAGATGGATGCCGAGGCCACCCACCACACGTTCTTCCAAAGAGGCATCGATGTCGACTTCTGAATGTTGAGTAGGGTCGAAAGCAACTCCGTGGTCTTTGACCACGAGTGTAAGCAGTCCGTCGTTGAAGTCAGATGTCATTTCCACATGTCCGCGCATTCCTTTTGGATAGGCATAGTTGATGACATTGACCACCCATTCTTCGAGAGCGAGGTTCAACGTTTTGTCAATGCCGTTCTGTATGCCATACTCACGGCAAACCGTCATGATGAACGTGTGCATTCTGCTGACTTCCGACAGTTCGTTTTTGATAATCAGGCGGTGTTTTGTGGTGGTGCTGTTGTAGTCAGTTTCAGCATGCCGTATGCACATCAGTGTCAGGTCGTCGTTTTGTTCTGTTCCGTTGGCGAAGATGTTGACATGTTGGGTGAGGTAGTCCACGACTTCTTTTGCGGATGCTTTACAGTTTTTCTCCACGTCGTGTATGACTCTCTGCTCGCCGAACATTTGTGGCTTGTTGTCGTCTGGTAAGAATGTGGCCTCAGTCAGTCCATCGGTGTAAAGGAGCAGTGCTGACCCTTCGGGAAAGTCGATATGCTGTTCAACGAAAGGGTAGTGGTCTTCCACGCCTATCGGTATGTTCACTTCTGTTTTGAGGAACATGCATTTTCCGTCGGGTTGTATAAGTACAGGAGGGTTTTGGGCGGCGTTGCAGTAGGTGAGGTGGTGGGTTTTCATGTCGAGCACGCCCATGAACATAGTGACAAACACGAACGAGGTGTTGTTGGAAGTGATGGTGCGGTTGATTTCTCTCACGATGTTTCCTGCGCTTTGGTAGTTACCGGCCAGGTTTCGGAACAGCGCGCAGGTCACAGCCATGTAGAGTGAACCAGGAACACCTTTTCCAGCCACATCTCCGATGATGAAGAAAAGTTGGTCTCTGTCGATGACAAAGTCGAAAAGGTCACCTCCCACTTCCTTTGCTGGAGTCATTGTGGCGTAGATGTCGAGATCATTTCTTTGAGGAAATTTGTCAGGCACCATTGCCATCTGTATGTCGTGTGCGATGCGAAGTTCACTTTCAATGCGTTCCTTTTTTGTTGTGGTGTTTTTCAGCTCCTCCATGTAACCCACAAGAGATTGTTGCATATTGGCGAAAGAAGCTGTCAGTTTGCCTATTTCGTCTTTCCTGTTGGTTGGTGGTAGTGTGTTGTTGAATTGTCCCGATGCGATGGTTTCGGCTTCTGTGGCCAGTAGTTCCAAAGGTCTTAGTTCCTTGGCAACGATTTGGCTGAAGATGATGAGTATCAGCAAGAGGCCGACAACAAAGATGAGCTCCACTGCGTGTCGCAGTCTGTTGAGTTCGCTGAAGATGTCATCCTTGTTACAAACGATGGCCATTCCCCATTTCGTTTTGCTGATTGTTTGATAGAAGACGTAGCAGTCCTCTCCCTCGATTCTCATTTGTTTCATCCCTTGCTTTTCCTCTTGTAGTGCATACTTCAGGGATGCCATAGCTGTGTCAGAGTGTTCCTGGGGCGTTGTGAAGATATTCTGCTTGAGTACCTTTGCTGTATCTGGATGCACATAGAAAGTCCCATCCTTTCCTGTCAAGACAATGTAGGAGTTGGGGAAAAGTTTGGTGGCGGAAATGGTTTGTGATAGCCAGTCGAGCGAGAGACTTGATGTAATCACCCCAATGGTTTTGTTTCTTCTGTTGTATACTGGCATGCAGTATGAGATGACTGTTGTGCCAATGGTATCTGTGGTATCAGGGTCGAGATAAGGCTCTGTCCAGTATGGTTTGCCCTCCAGTTTGGTTTTCTGGTACCAGTCGGTGTCAAGATAGGGGTATTTGTCGGAACCACGTTGGAGCGTGCTGATGCTATCTCCTTGTCTGACGGAGTATGCAGAGAAATACTGTCCGTAATCAGGGTAAAAGTAACCATCGAATGATATGGAGCAGTTGTAGAAGTCGGGGTCGCTTTTGAGTGTACTTGCGCTATAGACGAACATGGAGTCAGAGACCTCGTCATGCCGCATGACGAGCCATTGTGTCAACTTTGCCGCCATTTCCGCCTTATTGATGATGGTCGTCAGACGCAGTACGTTGTTGTCGAGAATTTGCGTGACGTGTTTGATAGTTTCCTGATGGGCCGTTTTTTTCGCCATACTGAACACATAACCCAACGCCCCCAAGAAGATGATGGTGGCAAACAGCACAATCCAGAGGCTCAGTCTGACTGAGAGGAACTGACGGATGTATTGTATTGGGCTTTTCATAGGTGAGTTGCTGCCAATCGGTTCTTAGTAATAATTCGTGTTTTTATCCTCGTTATTGTTTTCATAGTGCAAGTTACAATTTTTCTTGCAAACCGATGGTATGGAAATCTTTTTTCTGAAAACAAAAGTAAAGAAGTGATAACAAACAGAAGTCGGCAGATGAGTGGTCTCACCTGCCGACTTCTGTTTTCAGTGGTTAGTACTGGTATAATGCTACTATGCGCAGAGCATCAGAATTAGCACTTGGGCTGTGATGATACGCAGGAACATCGACAAAGGATAGACGGTGGAATAGCCGATAGATGGAATGTCGTTGTTTGCGGTGGCTGTAGAGTAGGCGAGTGCTGGTGGGTCAGTGGTGGCACCCGACATCAGGCCCATAATGAGGAAATAGTTCTCCTTGTACTTCATGCGGGCCACACAGCCGATGATAATCAGTGGAATGACAGTGATGAGGAAGCCGTAAAGCACGTACCACAACCCACCGTTCATGACTGTCTCTACGAAGTTACCACCAGACTTGATGCCCACACTGGCCAAGAACAATACCAAACCGATGTCTCTAATCATCAGCGAAGCTGAGTTGGTGGTGTAAGAAATGAGATGGAACTTTGACCCAAAGCGTCCAATCAGAATGGCCACGATGAGCGGACCGCCAGCGAGACCTAACTTCACGGGCATAGACATTCCGCTGATGTGTAGGGGCAGGCTGCCAACGAGGATACCGAGCATGATACCCACAAAGATGGTGATGAGGTTGGGCTTGTCGAGACGGTTGGCTTGGTTGCCCAACTTGGCAGCGAAACGCTCCACGGCATCGGATGGACCTACCACTGTCAGACGGTCGCCTACCTGCAGACGTACTCCTGGTTGTGCGAAGAGTTCAATTCCCGACCGGTAGAGACGTGTGACGTTCACACCGTAAAGGCTGCTGGGATGCAGGCTGCCGAGCGTCTTGCCATCGACTTTGTCAGCGGTGACGAGGATTTTCTTCGATATCATCGGGAAGTCTTGCTTGCTCCAGTCCACCTGGATGGTCTTGCCCATGAATGCGACGATGGCCTCAGCGTCTTCCTCAGCGCAGACGATAAAGAGTTGGTCACCCACATGCAACTTGGTTTCGCGGTTGGGGACAGTCACATGTCCGTCATGAAGCAGGCGTGAGCAGACGAAGTCTCGAGCGAGGTAGTCACGGGTTTGGAGAATGGTCTTGTCGTTGAGCGAAGCGTTGACAATCTCCACATGCATGAGATGTGGTTTCATGGCAGCTGAGTTGCCCGACTGCTCATTGTATTTCTCTTCTTCCTTATTGAAATTGACCTTAAAGATGGCCTTGATGAGGATGATGGAGCCAATGATACCCAGTACGCCGAGGGGGTAGGCACAGGCATAACCGTTGGCTATGACAGGCATGGTTCCGCCATTAGTCACCTGCTCCAGTGCTGCATTGGCGGCACCAAGGCCAGGTGTATTGGTTACAGCACCGCAAAGCACGCCCACCATCATCGGTAGGTTGTCAGGGTTGCTGGTGTCCATGAACGCGTAATAGAGGATGAGCATCACCGTGATGTTGAGCAGGATGATGCCGCAAGCCAACAGGTTGAGGGTCACGCCTCCCTGTTTGAATGAGGAGAAGAAGGATGGACCGACCTGGATACCTATGGAATAGACGAAGAGGATGAGTCCGAAGTCCTGCATGAAACCGATGACAGACCAATTCTCCTCTACAGGTTGAATTCCGTTGTTCTTGAGCAGGTGTCCGACGATGATTCCCACGAAGAGCACGAATGTGACACCTAAAGACACGCTGCCGATTTTCATCTTGCCGAGCCATACACCCAAAGAGATGACGATGGAGTAGAGCAACACGACATGTGCCACCGTGGAACCATCTGTGAATAACTTAACAATCCATTCCATAAGTACTTGTTTATTATTATTTCCCGAATTATCGAATTAAAGAATTTTAACAGTCAGCCGCAGCGGTTGTGTGATTATCCCGAATGAACGTATTGAAGATTTTTTCGGGATTCCGAACACATGGATGAGCGTTTAATAAAACTAAAGGTTGGCGGCATATACCGCCAACCTGTTATTAAGAATTAGTCCTCAAGTAGGATTTTCAGGATTTCTACAGCCGCTTTGGCCACAGGAGTACCTGGGCCGAAGATGGCTACTACGCCCGACTTGTAGAGGAAGTCGTAGTCTTGGGCGGGAATCACACCACCAGCCACTACGAGGATGTCCTCGCGCCCCAGTTTC
>CACYEC010000405.1 GCA_902773225.1 uncultured Bacteroidales bacterium | reverse complement strand
GGGCTTGCTCGTAGTTCTTCTTGATGTACTGGTTGCCGTAATAGTAATAATAACCCAGGGAATAGTATGCTGACTGATTGCCTTGGTTACCTGCCATTTGAAGGTATTTCATCGCCTTCTCCAAATTGACCGGACGGTTGTCTGAACCGATATAATATAGGTAGAGTTCGTACGAAGCAGACCCCTCACCTGCTTCAGCAGCCTCCTCCAAATAGCGCACGCCTTCCTTCTTGTCAGCAGTGCATCCTATGCCGGTCATCAGGATATGCCCCAGCACGGCTTTGCCGGATACCGACCCATACTCGGCCGCCTTAAGCAAATACTGGTAACCCTTCTCGTCGTTCTTAGCCACCCCTTTTCCAGTGATGTAATTCACACCAAGACGTGAATAGGCTTCAGCGTTATGGAGCAATGCCGCCCGTTCGAGCAGTTGGAAGCCTTTCTGCACATTGTGCTGTTTGGCATACTCCTCTTTATCGGAAAGATGGATGGCAGCGAGTGCGAGCATACAATCTTGGTCGCATCCTTCTACACCTTTACCAAACCATTGAACTGCCGCAGGCAGATTTACCTTGATGTCGGCCAGCCCAAACTGATAGATGTCGCCAAGGCAATAAGCGGAGTATTTGGAACCATTGCCATAAGCCTGTGTAAAGAGGTCTATGGCCTTGCTTTCGTTGACTGCCACCGCAGAAGAACCATGCAAGTAGAGAAGCGCCATCTGGTAGAGATAGACGTAATTCTCCTTATCGTCGACAGTCTGGAGTATCTCGTAGGCCTTGTCCTTGTCCTGCGCCACAATGGTGTCCAGTCCCCAGAAATAGACACCTGCGTAACGGGAGCGGACGTATGAGTTCTTCGACTGTTCCCCCAAGGTTTTAAGACTATCGAATCCTGCGACATAGTCTTTTTCCTGTCCGTAGAGACCACCTATCAAAGCCAATGCCAAATCGCATTTTGCCTCTTCGCTTCCCTTGTCAGCGGCCTCGTGAAACAACTGCATCGCCTGCTCTTCATCAACCTCTGTTCCCAGCCCAAGGGCGTAAGCCCTGGCCAAACGGTATGTAGCAAAGACGTTGCCCTTCTTTGCGGCTTTCTTGTAGATGTCAATAGCCTCAACATAGTTGTTATCGAGCCACAACTGTTCGGCGGTCTGCATCTTGTCCTCACAGGAAATCATCACCAATGCCAGAGTCAACGGCACCATAAGGGTTCTCAGGATTCTCATACCGTCAGTGTTTTTAAGGTTATATATTATATCGGGATGTAAATGTATCGGGATGTTACGATGTCGTCATCTCGTTGTTATCACTTTATTATGTTATTTCGGATTATTTATTTTTTCCGGAAGTGACATATCATTCGTCAGGGAACTTGTCTTCTTCCCTTGCTTTTTTGTGCATCTTGTGAAGGAAGAAATTGAAAGCCTCGTAGCAAATCATCACTAAAGTGGTACTGACCGCCGCCACCACATACATACCGACACCGCAGGCCATTCCAATGGCGGCTGTCACCCAAAGTCCTGCCGCTGTGGTAAGGCCACGCACCACATTCTTCTGCAAGATAATGGTTCCAGCACCAATGAAACCAATGCCTGTAACCACCTGAGCGGCTATGCGGGCAGGATCAAGCCTTAGGGCATTGAGATGCTCACGCATATTGTCCTCATGCGCCAAAGATTCGTTGGCAAAGAACTCATAATCGAAGCCATGAACCGAGATAATCATGAACAGGGCGGAGCCAAGCGCCACCAACACATGGGTGCGGAATCCTGCCGCCTTAGTACGGTACTCTCGGTCAATGCCAATGATGGCGCCAAGTACAGTGGCAATGATAATTCGTAATACAAATTCTCCAGTCATAGTTATGTTTTTAGGTTTCAAATTGCAATATTAGTCAAAAATATCCAAATATCAAAAAAAGAGCCTTGAAAACTGCTTCAAGGCGACTTTCATGGCTGAAAAGTGTACGGGAAAATGCTTTTTACCGAACAACAAAGTATTATTGCGTCCTTTGCATCCACAACCCAAAGAACGGGTCATAAACGGTATATACCCCGTTCTCTTGTGTGATATAGTCTTTCTCCAAAAGCCCTTTGATCGCTGACATCACACTGCTTGACGACTAGCATTGCGGTACACGTTACCATTGCATGAAGAAACAGATTCAAGTTCCTTCTAATCTCATGTCGGATGCTATGTCGAAAAATGGAAAACCAAACAAAACAATATCTTTCCTCTATAGAAAACGCAATTTCTTTATCTCGACAGACTTATAAATCCGCATTTTTATCTAAATTTGCAATGGTTATGAATAGGAAAGAACTAAATCCATTCATAGCCACTCATCCAAAAACTTGTTCGTAAGTTCGGCTGGGTCTACGTATTATGACTTTAGATATTCTCTTCGTTTTTTTCGGAGTAGGCTGGAAAATGTAACTTGACTATAAAAAACCTATCTATAATGCTCAAGGATTTCAATAAGGATGCGATTATCACTCTCGACCACAGTGTGTCGTACCGAGAGATGCTCCAGCGCATTTCACTTTTTTCCATACATATACCTTCGTCTTCCTCAGAGGAAGCCTCCATGCCAGTGGAACAGCGGAGGAAAGTGATTATCTTCTCCGAGAACCGAGAAGGCTATGTCTATGCCTTTTTCTCCGTGTGGCTCAACCGAGGCATTGCCATCCCTGTGGATGCCATGGCCAGCGTTCAGGAGTTGGCCTACCTGATATCCGACTGCCAGCCAGTAGCAATCTGGGCCAGCAAGTCGAGAGAGCAGGCGGTTCGCGATGCACTGGCTGAGGCAGGCATAGATGCAAAAGTCTTGCTGATTGATGACTACGAGCGCGAAGCCATTCCCGCTGAGACACCTCTCGCCAAGATAGACTATGAGATGGACCACACCGCCATCATCATCTATACTTCTGGCACCACAGGCAATCCCAAAGGCGTGATGCTATCTTTCTGCAACCTGCTGACCAACCTGCGTGCTGTGTCGGAAGAAGTGCCTATCCTTCGTCCGTCACGTCGTGTGCTTACGCTGTTGCCCTTGCACCATGTACTGCCCCTTCAAGGCACCATGCTTGTACCCCTCATCATCGGCGCCGGCATAGCCATTTCTCCTTCCATGGCCGCCGACGACCTGATGCAGACCCTTCAGGTCGGCAAGGTTGGTGCTATTGTAGGCGTTCCTCGACTGTGGCAGACGCTTTATAAAGGCATCAAGAAGAAAATCGACGCATCGTTCGTCACACGTTCTCTTTACAATCTGTGCAAGACAGCGAACAGTCCATGGCTCTCACGCACTGTCTTCAAAAAAGTGCACCAGATGCTGGGCGGTCATCTCGAAGCCTGTGTAAGCGGTGGCGCTGCTCTCGACCCTTCGCTGTGGAAAGGAATGCACGTTTTGGGTATCGACCTTATCGAAGGCTACGGCATGACAGAATGCGCCCCAATCATCGCTTTCAGCCGCCCCGACGACCTGCGCCCTGGTTGTGTGGGACAGTCCTTACCTTCCTGCCAAGTGGAAATCAAGGACGGCGAAATTTGTGCCAAAGGAGCCAATGTGATGCAAGGCTATTACAAACGCCACGACGCCACCGCCGAAATCATCGATGCGGATGGCTGGCTTCATTCGGGCGACCTTGGCTATATGGACGAACAAGGACATGTGTTCATCACAGGCCGCAAGAAAGAGATGATTGTGCTGTCGAACGGCAAGAACATCAATCCCGAGGAACTGGAACAGCACCTGCAGGAGGACACACTCCGGGTGAAAGAGGCTGCCGTGGTAGAAGCCGACAATGTGCTGAAAGCCATCATCTGTCCGCAGGCAAAATGGGCCAAGGACAAGAGTATGGCGCAGATTGAAGAAGAACTGAAACGTGAGGTGGTGGATAAAGTGAACAGTGAGGTGGCATCCTACAAGACCATCCAGGGCATCTTTGTCTATAATGGTGAGTTGCCCCGCACCCGACTCGACAAACTACAGCGTTTCAAACTGGCGGCTGTGGTGGAGACTTGCAAGTCAAACAAAGACAACACCCGCACTTTTGTGGCAGAGCAACCCACCACCGAGGAGTTCGTCCTCATCCATCAGTACATCCAGAAAGAGAAGAAAGCGGATGCCCTCGCCGAGGACAACCTCGTGACCGACCTTGGCTTCGACTCACTCGACATGGTGGAGTTCGAATGCTTCCTCGACCAGACTTTCGGCATAGAGATGACCCAGAAAGAGATTCTCTCCTGTCCCAACATCGGCAAACTGGCAGAGTACATTCGCCAGAACAAGACACGTGTGATGATGGAGGACATCAACTGGCGACAACTCATTCTCTCCGACAAAAGGCAAATCCACATCCCAGAGATGTCTGCCTCTGGATGGTGGATTGTCAAAGGGCTGAAGGCTATGACTAAATCCTATTTCAGCATGAGGCAGACGGGTATGGAACATATTCCACAGACGGGTAACTTCATCATGGTGGCCAATCACCAGAGCTACCTCGACGTCTTATTCCTGACTCAAGGGATGCCCAAGGAGCAATTCCTCAACACCCGGTTCTTCGCCAAGGAAGAACATGTGAGTTCAGGTTTCAACAAGCGGTTCGCGGCCAGCCATGGTGTCATCGTCCTGAAGAAAGCGAAAATGAAAGACAGCATCCTCAATCTTGGCCAAGCCCTCCGCGCGGGCCACAACCTCGTCATCTTCCCCGAAGGCACACGTACACTTGACGGACACCTCAATGAGTTCCGCCCTACCTTCGCCATCCTCAGTATGACACTCGGAATCCCAGTGGTTCCTGTCTGCATCAAGGGAGCGTTCGAAGCCATGCCCAAGCACCAGAAGATGCCTAAGCGGAGTCATGTCAGCGTCGAATACCTGCCTATACTCCACCCCGCCGACTTCAAGTCAGAGACAGACATGACCGAAGCCGTCCGACAGATTATTCAGCTCCACTTGTAATTCATGCGGAACATTTCGAAACTGTTGAAACGAAATATCCCGCATGAACCAACTATTATAATCTGAACATTTCAGTCCAGGCCACGTTCTACTCTGTCATGTCTCATTTGGCATCAATAAGAACAGAACACATTTTTAATCCCTCTGAACAACAGGCAAGGGTGATACCGCCTGCCGTGTGCCCGCTCTGGATCAGCACTTGCGCCAACCCGTTGAAAGCAGGGATGCTGAACTCCTTGCAATCTTTCTGCTTCGGATGGTCCTCACCCAGATAGGAAGGGTCGCCGTTTCCACAACCAAGGATACGCCCATCACCTTCAAGGCGGAAAGTGAGCATAGGACAAGCATCAGGCACCACACGCCCCTTCGAGTCCTGTATCTCAATGTTTACCACTGCCACATCAAGACCATCAGCCTTGATTTCCTTGCGGTCAGTTCTGCATACAATCCTTGACGCGGGTTGCGTGGTCTCGATGGTCTCGGTCAAGATGCGCTTTCCGTTCTTATATCCCTGAGCCACCACCTTGCCAGGCTGGTAGACAGTTTTCCATTTCAGATGTCCGTAGCGGGGCATTGTCTGCTTGCCGAGTTTCTTGCCATTCACGGTCAATTCCACCTCGTCGCAGTTGCTATAGACCCAGACTTCCACTTCCTCACCTTCGTGTCCTGTCAGGTTCCAATGTGGGAAGATGTGCAATGTCGGTTCATCCGTCCACCAGGATTTCAGATACCATGCCTCGTCTTTCCAGAATCCACAGTAATCAAGTACGCCGAATTCTGACTCATGGGCAGGATAGGCCAACGGATTGGGTTCTCCACGATAATCAAATCCCGTCCAGAAGAAGCAACCCGCACCCCAATCATGCTCGGCATAGAAACGCCAACCACGCTCAATCACATTTTCCACATGGTACTTCAGTGAGTCAAGGTTCATGGATTTCATGCGGCCAGGCATCTTGGGGTCATTGAAGTAAACGCCACGAGTTCCACATCCCGTGGTTTCCTCAGTTCCGACCACTTTCCACTCAGGATGTTGCTTTCTGCGGTTCTCCACATCGTTCTGAACGATATAATTGTATCCCACCACGTCAACACCCTTGATGAGTTCCGCCCCTCCTGCATTGGCCAAGGTTGAGGGACGTGTTGGATCCAGCAGTCGAACGTATTCTTTCATGGCGGATGCAAGACGCGTTCCCTGAACAGAGTTCTCAATCCCCCACTCCTCATTGCCGCAACTCCAGAGGATAACGCTGGGATGATTGCGGTCGCGCCTGATCATCTTCTCCAGCAGACGGAGATGCTCATCGTTAATGCCTGTCAAACGGTTCTCATCTATCACTAAGACACCTTCCCTGTCACAGATATCAAGCATTGCGGGTGTCATTGGATTATGCGAAGAACGGTAGGCGTTGCAACCTATTTCTTTCAGTCTCTTGATGCGCCATTCCATCAACGCTTCAGGTATGGCGACACCCACACCGGCATGGTCTTGATGCATATTCACGCCCTTCAGTTTCAAGGGCTGTCCGTTCAACAGGAAACCACGGTCGGCGTCAAAGGCGATGTCGCGCAGTCCTATCACCGTCTCGTAAACGTCCGTCACCAGCCCATTCACCTTCACCGTAGTCTCAACCTTATATAGATAAGGGTCTGTCGTACTCCACAAGTGAGGCGTGGTCAAGACCAGCGTCTGCTTACAGCCTTGGTTTTCCTTGGGTTTCAGCGACAGAGGAGTTGCATTCGTCTTACCCACCTCACGGCCTTCGGCGTCCAGAAGTCGCTGCTCCACCTCACAGTCCTGTGCTGTTAGTGAACTATTATTCACTTCCGTCTCGATATGGAGAGTTGCCGATGAATAAGGTTGTTTCAAGTCGGCATAGACAAATGTACCGAAAGGAGCCACACTGACCGCGGATGCTTTCAACAGCCAGACATCACGGTAAATGCCGGCACCCTCATAGAACCATCCTTCCTCGAGCGAAGCATCTGCACGCACACAAACCAAGTTGTCGCCACCATAGTTCACATATTCAGTCACATCATAGACCTGAGTGGCATATCCGCTCGGTTCCGTCCCCAACCAGAAACCATTGAACCAGACCTGAGCGTTACGGAAGATGCCATCGAATTGCAGGGTGATACGCTTTCCCAAATCCTCAGCAGGAATGCTGATGACCTTCCTGTACCAGCCGGCACTCGTCGCAGGGTATTTCCATCCCACAGTCTTATAACCATGCGAATGGCTTGCCGCTGAGGCGAAAGGAAGGGTCGTTACCCAGTCATGGGGTATGTTGACCTCTTGCCAGACCGTGTTTTCAGAGCCATTCCCTCCCACTCGTTGCTTTTCATCAAACTTCATCGTGTAGGGACCCTCATTGTGTATGGAATTGGCTTTTGTCAGATAGTTGAAATACTCCGTACCACAGCCAAAGTCTTTTTGTGGATCTGCCGCATGTCCCAATGCGAATTTCCACCCCTCATTGAGTCTTGTCACCTCACGCACATTCTGAGCGAAAATGCACATCGGCAAAAGACAGGCCATCATAAATAATTTCCTCATAAATAGTTTCATTGATTTCTATCATTTGTTAATATAGTTTTTCTTAACCTACAGACATATTGGTAACAGTTGCAAAGATATCACTTTATTTTGAGGTGAGCAAGGATTAAAAAAACATGCGGAAAATTTCGACGAAATTTTCCGCATGGAAGTTAAAGCCTTATCTCAGTGTACGCAGGGGGTTGCACCTACAAGTATTTCATTGGGAGAGTTTTGTCTTGGTTCTTCTGAAGAGCGTCCGCACCACAGAGATGATGTCGAGTGCTTTGCGCAGGCTGTTCTCCAATGAACTGCGGTCGGTATAGAAGAATTCGCAAGAAGCTGAGACGCTATCGAGCGACTGATTCATAAAAACTTTCAGAAGTTTGATTTCACGGGTCATCTTGTTGCAAACGATAAGCGTGGAAGTCATCTCATCCTCATCCACTTCCATGAAAGAGGGAAACACCAATGAGACATACTTTTGCTCTTCATTAGCTGCCACATAAATGTATTTCATCTGAAAACGTAGGAGCAAATCTCCGTCTTCATCATACTTCACATTGACCCCCATTTTCTGAAGCACTTCCTTGATCATTTGATTTTTTTCCATAAACGAGTCTATTTGTTATCGTTATTCATTTTTCCTTTTGTGTCTTGACTCACGACTGCTGTCATTGATTTGTTTGAATAATTCTTCAAACAAGGCATCAACGTATTTCTTTATGCTATCATCTTCTTCTTCATCATCGTCGTCATCGTCATCTTCGTCGACGGCATCGTCATCATCATCATCATCTTCTTCGTCGTCGGCATCGTCATCGTCATCATCGTCGTCGTCGGCATCATCATCGGCATCGTCGTCATCGTCGTCATCATCGTCTTCATCATCGGCATCGGCATCATCGTCGTCGGCATCATCGTCGTCATCGGCATCGTCATCTTCGGCATCATCGTCATCGGCATCGTCATCATCGTCGTCGTCGGCATCATCATCGTCGTCGGCATCATCATCGTCTTCATCTTCGGCATCATCGGCATCGTCGTCATCATCGTCAACGATGTCGTAATCATCGTAATCCTCATCATCATTCTCATCATTATCATCGTCGTCATCATCGTCATCATCGTCGTCATC
>CACYEC010000404.1 GCA_902773225.1 uncultured Bacteroidales bacterium | reverse complement strand
GCCCTGATGGTGGAATGGTAGACACGAGGGACTTAAAATCCCTTGGCCATAACGGCTGTGCGGGTTCGAGTCCCGCTCTGGGCACAAGAAACGATTGATAAACTGGTTATCAATCGTTTTGTTTTTTCAGGAGGGAGGTACAAGGACTCGAGCCTTGACTTGCAATGAGATAAGCACCCCACCCCTACCCCTCCCCTTAGATGGGAGGGGAGTTGGATAGAACCTTGACTTGCAATGAGTTTCCTTTTTTCATCTGAAAAAAAGGTTTTATGAGCATTGGATGCGGAAAATAAGAAATATTTTGTTTACTTTTGCTATCTCTATTATGGAGATTTTTAATTGACAACCATTTAGAATCAAACCTGTTCATCATGTTGGCAAATGAAATCATCTCATTGATGGAGTCGAAGCGCAACGAGACGCAACGAGAGGTACTGATGGGTTTCTTTAAGACTGGTGAGGGAGAATACGGCGAGGGCGATGAGTTTCTGGGTCTGAAGGTGCCACAGACACGCGAAGTGGTGAAAGGAGCGAGTGACACGCCTTTGGAGGAGATACCTACCCTATTGATGAGCCGTTGGCACGAGGTGAGGCTGTGCGGACTGTTGTTGCTTGTGGATAAGTTCGAACGCCTGTCGAAGCCTAAACTCGCCGACAAAGAGGATGCCATCCGTGGTCGTGACGAGATATTGCGGATGTATCTGCAGTATGCGGAACGTGCGAACAACTGGGACTTGGTGGATTTGTCGGCGCCGAAGATTTTGGGGCGCTGGTTACTGCTGCCGACCATGATTGCGGAGCCCAAATTGGATGTGCTTGACAGCCTTGCCTCCAGTGACAACCTTTGGAAGAAGCGGATGAGCATGGTTTGTTCATGGACAACCTCTCGCTATGGCGACCCCAGTTACTGCTTACGCTATGCGGAGTTTCACCTTCATCATCCCCACGACCTTATGCACAAGGCGGTGGGCTGGATGCTTCGGGAGTTGGGCAAGCAAGTCAGTATGGAGTTGTTGCGTGAGTTCCTGCGCCAGCATGTGGAGGAGATGCCACGAACCACCCTCCGCTACGCCATCGAGAAAATGGACGATAAGGAGCGGAAGTATTGGATGAACATTGAACACCCCCATTCCTGAGGAAGCTCGCCTACCAGTAGCCTTTCCCCTTAAATGGGAAGGGAGTTTAGTAACATAAAAATAATGATTATGACCCAGAATGAATTCCAGGCATGCGTAAAGAAGTACGCAGAAACGATTGATGCCATCAAGCAGTCGGCCCACCAGTTGCATGAACATGTGAACCAGACTTACGACAAGACCCATCCCTACGGTTTCCATCTCGACATGGTGGTGGATTCGGTGTATCAGTACGGTCATGAGGTTTGCGCAGATGAACACGATGTGCTTCCGTTGTTCTTTGGTGCCTACTATCATGACAGCATCGAGGACGCAAGGTTGACGTATAACGACGTGAAAGGCGCAGCCCGTGGGTACATGGATGAGTCACAGGCACTGATGGCTGCAGAAATCGCCTACGCGCTGACCAACGACAAGGGACGGACCAGGGCTGAACGTGCCGGGGAGAAGTATTACCAAGGCATCCGTGAGACCCCCTACGCTCCGTTTGTGAAACTGGCAGACCGTCTGGCGAACATCAGTTATTCGTTCACTCATTGCCATGAGGCGAACGCTCACATGAAGGAAGTCTATCGGAATGAACTGCCTCATTTCCTGGAGGCGATTACGTCGGAGAGGGAAGATGTCAGGTTCTCGTTGCCCCAGAGGATGATTGAGGCGGTTCTACAGTTCGGGAGGTAAGAATCTTATTTAGTTAAGAGTTAAGAATTAAGAATTAAGAAAGATAGGTAAGAATCTTATTTAGTTAAGAGTTAAGAATTAAGAAAGATAGGTAAGAGGTAAGAAACACTCCTATGAGCGCGGCGAGTTTACTTCCATTATTACTGACGAAAGTTGAGTAAACAACTATTGGAATCATGAGACGGAACAAGAGAAGGACGACGAGCCTTGATGTAGTGAAGGCCATGAGGCGTGGCAACCGTGAGGCGGAAATGGAAATACTCGGTCCTGGTTTCCATTCCAAGGACAGGGCGCACAAATCGAAGAAGACCTACACAAGGAAATCGAAGCACAAGAATGTGGAGGGATAACTCCACTTGATGAGTTAGGAAGAAACCATATAATAAAACCAACAAATATGAAACGAACATTCATTGAGAAACTGCTTGTAGTCGGTGCATGGCTGGCACTGGTCGGTGGGATTCTATTTGGCACTTTGGTCAGCAAAGGGATATGGGAATCCAGTCAGGAAATGGCTTTTCCCGAGGCAGTATTCACTTTTATCGGTAGTGTGGTGGGCTCAGTGGGTATATGGGCCATTCTGTTGGAAATCGTCAGTCTGTCGGACAGACTGCGCGAGATTGAGAAACGGCTGAAAGAATAGGAAAGGGCAAACAGCAGTTCGGCCCTGACGGGATAGTGGTCGCTGGGTGTTCGGGCGACATAGGGGAGGACTCGGATGCTGTAGGGGTCGACGGGCGTGTCGGCCTGTCCCTTGGGTCTTGAGCGGTATGTGTCGGTAAGGATGGTGTATTTGTCCACATCGATAGACGGGGAGATGAAGATGTGGTCGATACGGCTTGTGGTGAATCCGGCGGGTTTGAAGTCGTTGAATGTGCCGTTAGGGGCATATCGGAATTTGGCGCTCTGATAAGCATCGTTGAAGACTCCCGAACTAACGATGTCGCGGTATTCATCGCTATTCTGGTCCACATTGAAGTCGCCGACAAGAATGGCAGGGAGTTTGTCGCCAAACTCCTTCATTTTCTCCATCACCAGCCTGGTAGACTCCATACGAGCCTTTTTTCCGACATGGTCCATGTGGAGCGAAAAGAAAAGGAACTCCCTTCCACTGGGTATATGCTTGAAATGTCCCCAAGTGCAGATTCGTATGCAAGCGGCATCCCATCCCAGGGAAGGTCGGTCGGGCGTTTCAGATAGCCAGAAGTCTCCATGCCGGATAACCTTGAAGAGGTCGGTGCGGTAGAAGATGGCAGAATGCTCACCAGCCTCCTTTCCGTCCTCACGGCCCAGTCCGAAATAATCGTAGCCAGGGAGGAGTGCTTTCAGGTCGTCGAGTTGCCGTTTGAATCCTTCTTGTGTTCCGAAGATTTCGAATCCGTGTGCATAGACGAGTCGCGCCAGCCACGGACTGCGCTGAGCCCATCCGTTGCCGTGGATAGAGTCGTCGCGGTTGATGTAGCGGATGTTGTATGTGGCAACGACAATCCTTGTCGGCTTCGGTCGTGCATGGAGCGAGTTCAGGCAGAAGGAAAGCAGTATTACGATGCCGAAGAGCCTTCTCATAGGTCGAACACGCTTTCCACGTCGCCTTTCTTGGTTTGGCGCAGTCGGATGGTGCCATGTTTCTCCTCGTATGCATTGACGAGGAGAGTGAGTCCCTTGGTAAAGATGTCCTTGATGGCAATGTGTTCTTTGTCGGCAATGGCGCGTACTTTGTTCATCAGTTCTGCGTTGATGATGGTGCAGATGCGTTCCATCTTCACTTCCGACTTCTTTCTTCCGCGTCGTGGCGTTTCGTTCTGGTTGTTCTTGTTGTCATCCTCCGCCTGTGCGGCAGAATTGTTTCCAGTCAGCCCGTTAAGGAGGGCATCCATGGAGGAAGGGTTGATATTTTTCATAATGCTTGCGTTAGTTGCTTTTGGCTGTCGTTAAGTCTTTTACGGTAGTGATTTCAGTCAAGTTTCATTTTTCGCCGAAGAGTTTTTTCAGTTCCTCAGTGAATGCCTTGTAGTCCTTCGCGCCGTTGCTTTTCGGTGCGTACTCCACGATGTTCTTACTTTCGAGGGGAGCCTCAGCGATGGTGACGTTCTTACGGATTTTGGTCTGGAAGACCAGTTGGCCGAGTTGCGCCCTCATACCCTGTTCGATTTGCTTGCTGAGGTTAGTGTTCTCCCATCTTGTGATGAGGATTCCCGTGACGTGAGCTTGTGGATTCAGTCGTTTGCGCACCATGTCGATGAAGTTGTTGATCATGGTGAGTCCCTTGAAAGGCAACACCTCGGCCACAAGGGGTATGATGATTTCGTTGGAGGCAGTGAAGGCATTGAGTGTAAGAAGTCCGAGAGAAGGCGGGCAGTCGATGAGGATGTAGTCGTAGTTGTCCTTCACCTCGTCAATGAGTTCGGCAAGAATTCGCTCTCTCGCCATGGCAGATGCCAGTTCGAGATCGGCCATAGCCAGTCCGAGAGAAGCCGGTACGAGATGGAGGTTGGGATTGATATCGACCACGGGCAATGATTCGTTGCCGACGAGTGCATTGTAGATGGATACATCGGACTCTCCATGGAGGAGGCTTGCAGTGAGGTTGGCTTGCGCGTCGAGGTCGATGACGAGCACTTGTTTGCCTTGAGAGGCGAGGATAGAGCCCACGCTGGCCGTGGTGGTTGTCTTCCCCACTCCACCCTTGTGGTTGGCGAAAGATATGATTTTCACACCGTTTTTCATTTTTTCCTTTTGGTAAGTTGTTGATGATTTCTTTTTGGTAAACTAATTCGTATGCAAATATATAAATATTTCATGAAACGGCAAGGGAAAAGGGGGAATTTTTTAGATGGGAGGGGAGTGGAAGAGCCTTAGATGAGGTTGCGGGTTTTCAGTTCGAGGTATTTGTTGATGACATTGACCGACAAAGCCTCAGGAGAGGTGAGCAAGGTGTGGATTCCGTTCTTGATGAGGGTGGATGCGATTTTGCGCTGTTCGTAGAGATATTTCTCCGCAATCACCTGACGATAGTAATCCTCCACGGTTTTGGGATGTAGTTTCACGTAGTCTGCAGTCTCCATATCCTTGAAGAAAACGACGAGTACACAATGCTGACGTACCAGTTGCCGCAAGTATGGCAACTGCCGCTCCATAGCGTTTGGGCTGTCGAAATTGGTGTAGATGATGAGCAGACTACGCTTGCTGATGTGTCTTCTGACGGTCACGCATAGTGCGGAGTAGTCGGTCTCTCCGAAGTCGGTGTGGTGGGCGTACAGCAATTCCAGGATACGGTGCATCTGGTCTCCACGTTTGTCGGCAGGCAGAATGGTGTTGGCATTCTCGCAGAAAGGCAGAATTCCGGCCTTGTCGGACTTCTTGAGCGCGATATACGATAGGACGAGGGATGCATTGATGGCATAGTCGAGAAGCGTCATGCCATTAAAGGTCTGTTGCATGATTCTTCCGCTGTCGATGACGTTGTAGATGTTTTGCGATTTCTCGTCTTGATAGACGTTCACCATCAGTTGGTGCCTTCGTGCACTGGCTTTCCAGTTGATGGTTCGGAAATCGTCGCCAGCCACGTAGTCCTTGATTTGCTCGAACTCGGTGTGGTTTCCGACGCGGCGTATTCGCTTGATGCCATGTTCTGTCAGAGAGTCGCTGATGGCCATGAACTCGTATTTCTGGAGCATCAGGTAAGATGGGTAGACCTTGACCACCAGAGGGTCTCCCATAGTGTAGCGTCGCTGAATCATTCCCATGACGGTTGAGACGAACACTCGGATACGTCCGAAGTCATACATACCCCTCTTTGTGGGTCGGAGTTTATAGTGGAGGGTCTTGCCTTCTCGCTTCTGGAGTGACACCATATATGAGATGTTCCTCCGTTGGAAGATGACAGGTGCCTCGTCGATGACCTCCAGTCTGACGGGGAAAGCGTAACTGCTCTCGAGCCGGATGGCCACATCATTGTCGTCGCCATTGGAGAAGCGCTCTGAGGCGGTCCGGAAAGCGTGCATTCTCTTTCCTGCATAAAGCATGACCAGTTCGGTGATGACCAGCAGCGCAAAGACACAGAGCAACACTTTCCCCAGGGTGAAACACCAGGAAAAGTAATAGCCCATGGCAATGATGAGTATGATGGCCGTGAGTGTGATGTAGAAACGTCTGGTCAGATACATTGTTATATGCGGAATGTTTTATTTATCCCTATTATTGTCACGAATCAGCGAATATTCATTATCTATCAGAAAGGACAAAGGGATATTATTATATCACGAATTATAGAGTTCAATCGCAAGCGATATGAGCGGTCGCCATGAGGCTAATCCGTTGTAGTAAGTTTATTTAGGCACCTCCACCTTGTCGAGCAATCGACGCGCCACCTTGTCGGGCGTATATCCTTCCATCTCGGCGTCGGCAGTGAGGATGAGTCGGTGCTGTAGTATGGCAGGAGTGACACATTTCACGTCGTCGGGAGTGATGAAATCGCGTCCCTGGAGGAGTGCGAAAGCTTTGGCCGACTGTAGCATGGCCACTGCGGCTCTTGGAGAAGCACCGAGATAGACAGCGCGACTTTTGCGGGTCTGCTGGCAGATATCGACGATGAACTTCATGAGCGACGGGTCGACCACCACCTCTTGGAGCATGGCACGCAGTTGTAGTAACTCCGCCCTGCTGACCACAGGTTTTACTTCCTCCAGTTTCACCAACTTGCTGTTGTTCTGATGTCGTTCGAGAATCTGGATTTCCTCGCTTTCCTCGGGATAGCCCATGACTATCTTCATGAGGAATCGGTCGAGTTGTGCTTCTGGCAGTTTATATGTACCTTCCTGCTCGACGGGGTTCTGCGTGGCGATGATGGTGTAGATGTCGCTCATGGGATGCGTCAGGCCGTCGATGGTGACCTGCCTTTCCTCCATGACCTCGAAGAGTGCGGCCTGGGTCTTTGCAGGGGCGCGGTTGACCTCGTCGACCAGTACGATGTCGGCGAAGACGGGTCCGGGGTGGAAGTCGAACTCTCCGCTCTTCATATTGAAGACTGTTGTACCCAGCACGTCGCTGGGCATGAGGTCGGGTGTGAACTGCACTCTGCTGAAACTGGCGTCGATGAGTCGTGAGACGAGTCTGGCGAGCAGAGTCTTAGCCGTTCCAGGTACACCCTCAAGGAGTACGTGTCCTCCAGCGAGGATGGCAGTCAGGAGGAGGTCCACCTGCTCTTTGTTTCCCACAATCACTCGTCCGATTTCCGCTTTCACTTCTTCCATCTTGGTGCCGAAGTCGTCCAGGTTTATTCTTGTCTGTTCCATAATCAGTTGATGCTGTTGTATATGTTGTTGATATCATCTAAAAGTTTTGTCATCTCGTCTAAGGTGACGTATGGTTCTTTCTGGCGTTCCAGCACCCTGAGTGCGCTGACCACCGACTTGAGATGCCTCAACTCATATCCCGTCAGGGAAGCCAGTTGGGGCAAAGACTCCTCGTCGGCCGATGGGTCGCTGATGTCGATTTGCACTTCACGGCGGAGTCTTTCCTTGAGGAACTTGAACTTCTTCATCACCATGTCGGCGTTGTCTCCCCTCTGGTAGTAGAGTGTGCCAATCTGCTTGACAAATTCCAGTTGGTGGTTGACAGGCTCAGGCATGACGGGTATAATCCTCTGTCGTCGTTTGGCGTTGAAGATGAAGAAGAGTAGTATAGCCAGCAGAGAGAGGCGGTATGCCCACAGCAGTGGTGACTGTCCAGAGATGTATGAAAGACTTGATATGGTCTCCTCATTTTTCACCTTAGGCAGACAGGCGGTGGTTCTGAGCGTGGGTTTGTCGCTCAACTCGTTCATGATTCTGAGGGCCAGTTCGGCGGTGTTGTTGTGTGTGATGCTATAGTTGGTCAGCAACTCAGGCGCCGAGAGGATATAGAGGTATCCCTTTCCCACCTTCTGTCGCATGAAGACGACGCAGTCTTCCTCTTCGTCCAGAAGATTCTCATCTTGCCGATTGCCGTCTTCATCAGGGTGAACAACATCCTCCTCATAGTAGGACTCATCGTTGTCGTCGTAGTAGTAATCATCATAGAAGCGTTTGTAGATGATTCTTTCCCATTTGTCGGATGTAACAAACAAGGCATTTCCAGAGAGAATTTGGTTGATTGAATAAGTCCTTTCTGGATATTCAGACGGAGGGAACTTCCAGATCAGAGTGTCGTAATACATTCTTCCATTCTGTCTGAAATCTCTGGCGAATCCGGCAAAGTTTCTCCAAGACCAGTCGCTTCTTTTGATGTCGAGTTTATCCTCTACCATTCTGAAATTGTCCTGGACCACCATCACATTGCTACCTAAGCGCACCAACTTTAGAATGGCATCGAGACGGTCGATGTCGTAACTGCTAATCACCTCGTCATCCGACTGCACAAGTATGTTTCGCTTGCTCATGGCCACAGAATCCAAAGCGAGCGAGTTCAAGTCCTTACTGGTCACCTCGTAGCCATTGGGCATGACCTTACTCATCATCTCGTCGAAAAGTTGGCAACCGAAAGGCTCTCCACTATGAGGAAGGAAGGTGACCCGCCAGTTGAATATTTTTGGTTTGCTCACCTCCGCCCAATAGATTAACAGCAGAAAAGCGACGACAAACAATATGAACCCAGTCCTACCCTTCATCGCTCACCTCCTTTCTTTTGGTCATGATGTCACTTCGCCAGCGCTCACACTCGTCGCAATCAGCGACATTGGCTTGGAAATTGCCGTATCTCACACGCAAGAACACGCGTGTGAGGTCTTGGAAAGGGCTGTCGGTAAATTCCCTGGCATATTGGGTGGGCGTCTTATAAATCTGCCAGTTGATGAGGTTGTTGTCGCTCAGGTGTTTGAGTGTCTGGAGGTATGTCATACGTATGGCTTCCCTGAAATTACCCTTGGCAAGTGCTTTCTTCCTGACGGCTTCGAAATCCACTCCGTAGATGTTGTCCTCCTCGATGCTGTAGCCACCGTCGGTACGCTTATCGGAGAAGAAGAGGGCACCCTTGTACTTGTAGAGGAACCAAGCCACGAGTCCGAATATGATGATGGAGGCGATGATGTAAATCCATGTCTGGAGGTTATGAGTATTGGCATCGAGCGACCTGAGGAAGTCGTTGACCATGTTCATCAAGCGCGAGAAGAGGTCCTGCTCCTGATGCAACAACTCCCGGTCGTAGTTGTAGTCGGAGTCTGCTCTCCATTGCGCTGTCAGCAATGTGTCGAGTCTCAGTGTGTCGGTCTGTGCCATATCAAGTTTTCCTGTTGCAGGTTTATATTGTGTTTAGATGAGGTCGTAGGGTTGCTGTTCCCTGTTCTGCTCCCGTTCTCCGAGACGTTCGAAGTTCTCGATGTCTGAATACATGCTCAAGCCGTCGTACTTTTCCTTGGCGTGGGCGTAGAGATAAGAAACGGCAATGGGAATGACGACAGAAGCGATATACCCACCAAAACTACTGATAACGCCAAAGATATAGAAAATGAAAGACATCATGGGCGACATCGCCTCAGCATCGTTGCTTGAGGCCATAATGGCACGAAACAAGAGTGTCAGTTGTTGGGGCATAGATGTAATGGACTGCAGTACACCAGAAATCAGTCCGGTGAGCAACGAGATGCCGAAAATGCTAATCCAGCAGCGCCATCCCAGGGTGTAGGAGTGTGAAAGCGATTGTGGCAAAGCCTCTTTGCCATACAGATAGTCAGGGTATGCGAAAGTGAGCGGTACGAAAGCCGCGATGAAAGCCGGTATGGTAAGAATCAAGGTGTATGGTGTGGCAACCACCAGTAATCCTACCACCAAAGCCGCAACGATGATGATGAAGAACAGCGTCAGCGAAAGCACGACAGACTTGCCGAAAAATTTCCACATCACAGGCCGTATGTCGCTCCAGACAATACCGAAGAGCCCGACATTGCGACTATTGTAAAGTTCGATGAGGGAGAAGATCAGGCTGTAGAACAGAACCAAGCCGATGAAATTGACAAATGAAACAGCAAGGAAATAGAAGATGAGGGAGATGTTTTGGTTATTATATCCATAGGATGCGGCATCTGTAATGCCTGAGAATCCGGTAATCTTATAAAACTCGTTCATGACGAGAGCCTGCACCAAACTCAACGGAAGGAGTATATAAACCATATATTTGAGTACAGGGCGCCAGTTCTCGCGGATGAACTCAAAAGTGACGTTGATAATCTCGCTGAAAGTGCGTTGTTGGTAGAAATGTATTTTACCCATGTTTTTTAGTTTCTTGGATTTTCCCTTGATAATTCTTGTTTTTTCTGTAGTTACGGATATTGTTCAATCTACGCTGAATTTAATTTTCGTGTACATCAAATTTATTTTTCTTCTACGCTGAAATCTTGTTTACTGTGCTTTCCCCTTCCACATTTCATCCAAGGATAGATGATGAAGTACCAGATGATGAATGCGGCGCAAGCCAGAATGAAGAATCCTCTAATCACATTAAGAATCTCATCGTGGCGTGTGATGTAACTCTCGATGTATGCTGCTGTGATAGTGATTGGGAAGACGCAGATGATGATTTTCAGTCCTCTCTTAGCGGCCATTCGAAAAGACCTGGCGCGCGAATATGTTCCGGGGAACAGCCATCCGTTTCCGAGGATGATTCCTGCCGCGCCGACCACCACCATGGCCGACATCTCGAGTGTGCCGTGCATCCAGATGGAGAGCGACGACTCCATAAAGAGGCTATGCTGTGCGAAGAAGGTGGTGAAGCATCCGACCATCACGCCATTGATGAAGATGATGAGGCCAGTACCCAGTGCTGTGAAGAGCCCCATGACGAATGTGAGGATATCGACCCAGATATTGTTGAATCCGATGGCCACGAACATCGAGGCCTGCTCGTCGGAGTTATAGACATCCATAGGCACACCGTTCTCGATGTTGCGGAGCGTCATGTCGACATAGTAGTCGCCCAAGATAGCCCGGGGGAAGTCGGGATTTCCGATAGTGGAAATGACGCCAATTGCGACACTGACGGCGAAGATGATGAAGGACGCGAGCAACTCAGGCCTGGACTCGTACATGGTGCGTGGCATTTCCTCGGTGAAGAACGTCTTGATACGTGACCATTTCTCCCTTTTGTTGCGATAGATACTGTTGTGGACCGATGATGCGAGCACATTGAGGTACTGTGTGATTTTGGAATCGGGATAGTGGGTTTGTGCGAACGAGAGGTCAGCCATCAACTCCGTGTAGTTGCTGGCCATCTCGTCAGGAGTGATGCTGTCGGGCGCGTCGGCCGACTTTTCTATCTCCTTCCACTTGTCGATGTTCTTTCTAATGAAGACAATCTCTTTCATGCTTTGTGATTCCTCATTGCGGTTTCATGTTCAAATTGTCACCATGAAACGCTTTTTCGCCGAAATATTTTGCAAACTTACGCAATATCGTTTAATTTTGCAAAATAATTGGTGAAAATATCTAACATCACCGCAACAAGATTCATCCAAAACCTTTTATGGCCAATTCTACAATCGTCACGGGTGGCTTTGTCCGCATCGAGCAGACCCCTGCAAGCATCAGCGACCGCATTTTCGCGGTACTGATTGACTATGGCGTGTGTTTTTGTTATGCCGTCGGCATGATTCAACTTTTCATCAAGTTGGATTTGGACGTGCATTCTTTCGTGGAATTCTTCCTATGGGTGTCTCCAGTGTTGTTCTACCCTCTGTATATGGAGGTGCTGAACGGAGGAAGGACTCTGGGCAAGATGGTCATGAAGACTCGTGTGGTGATGGTCGATGGCACTACTCCCAGTATAGGCGCTTATCTGTTGAGATGGTTGCTCATCATTGCCGACGGTCCTATGATATGCTACTTGGGTGTGCTCTTTGTCGCTGTGACAAAGTTGAACCAGCGCATCGGCGACCTCGCTGCCGGGACCATGGTCGTGAAGGAGGGCAAATACAAGAATTACAGAATTAACCTTGACGAGTACGACTATCTCACCAAGAACTACAAGCCGACCTACCCTCAGGCCGACGAACTGACCATGGCTCAGTCGGAACTCATCAGCAGGGTATTGACATTGCGAGACGATTCGCGTCCTATGCGCATCAGTGAACTCGCAGGGAAAATCCGTTCATCGTTCGGCATCAATGATGTAGTCCAACCCGACGAGGAATTCCTCAACACCATCCTTCAGGACTACCAATACTATGCCCTTGAGGCAGAGATTTAGCCATTACAGATTCTTCATGTAAGTTCAATTGTTCATGAATTGCCGAAACACAGAATGCTTTCGGCTTTTACGTCCATTTTCACTTTCGAACGATGAGTAGACAAATTCGTGGGATTAGAGATAGAATCCTATGCTATTTTCGAAAAGACTTATGGGATAATCTATTTATCACGAATTATTGAATTATCGAATTATCATTCTGCTGATATTAAGAATTTTATGGAATTCCCGATACAATCGCAAGCGATTTTTGGTAGTTACCTTATATGTAAACAAACTTAGCCACCCTCACATCACATGAGAGTGGCTGTTGTAGTTTCGTGTAACTGTCAGAACGGTATAGGGATTACCAGAGGTTGCCCCATTCTGCGTCGTTTCCCTGGCTATTATTACGTTCGTTAGTACGTGCTTGACCGCTACCACCACCACCGTACTTAAGTCCAGAGTTGCTTTCAACTTTCTGTACTGTTCCTTCACAAATTACCTGAGTCATTGTGAGATGCACCTCATTGAAGCTTGGTGCAGAATAAAATTTCTTGTTCATATACACGTTAATATTTTTATTATTATTTCTTACTGAATTGATGTTGTTGATGCAAACATATCTTTGATGATGGCATTATTTGTGAAAAGGCTTCATGCAACCACTTCTGCCACCTCTTGGATATACAGGATTTCATTCTTTTCGTCTTACAAAATGCAAAATTAGTACATTTTGTTATTCCGACCAAATATTTTTCTTTTTTTTTAGTCCAAGAGTGTTTTTTAGGGTATTTATGGTTAAAAAATGCACATGAATGGGGGAATAAAAAACAAGTGAAATTATATAATTGGGAGTTAAGAATCTTATTTAGTTAAGAGTTAAGAATTAAGAGTTAAGAAAGATAGGTAATTAGGTAAGAGGGAGTTAAGAGTT
>CACYEC010000403.1 GCA_902773225.1 uncultured Bacteroidales bacterium | reverse complement strand
TATTTATCTTTTTTTTACCCATAATCGTGATGTTTTTCAAAATTTGCGATTAAATTACTACTTTTTTTCGATAGTTTGTATTCCAAAACAACAAAAAAGTTAATTTTCGCCTAAAAAAGTGGTAAATTTGCCTCGTGAATGCTATATTTTGACTTTTTTCTGCTCTTGCAGAAGCATTTGGCATACAATTTTCTCTTCGGAGGATGGTGCAAGCAAGAGAGGAAGGCCAATGAGAAACGGCATTCGTTTTTAATGCGATGTAGAGACAATGGATAAGATATTAATCACAGGAGCCTCAGGTTTCATAGGCAGTTTTCTGGTCGAGGAAGCGCATGTCCGTCGTTATGATGTGTGGGCTGGTATTCGCACCACCAGCAGTCGCAAGTACTTACAGGCTGAGTGGTTGAATGTGTTGCCTCTCGACTTGACAGACGCCACAGTTCTCCGCGGACAGTTGGAGCGTTTCAAGGAGAAGCACGGCAAGTGGGATGTGGTGGTTCATGCTGCTGGCGCAACGAAATGCCTTCATCCAGCAGATTTCATGACCAACAACTATGACTGCACCAAGAATCTGGTGGATGTCCTTGTCTCGCTTGACATGATGCCCCGTCAGTTCATTTACCTGAGTAGTTTGAGTGTGATGGGTCCTGTTCGCGACGAGCAACAGCCAGCCAATGAAGTGTTGGTACCACGAGGTATCCACGATTCCAAGTCGTTTGTGGAGCGATATACGGTGCGTCAGTCGGTTTATTCCGACATCACATTGTCAGACACGGCGACTCCGAACACGGCATACGGAGAGAGCAAAATCCAGGCGGAGAACTACTTGCGCAGTGTGGAAGGTTTGCCTTTGGTCGTGATGCGTCCGACAGGGGTTTATGGACCTCGTGAGAAAGACTACTACTTGATGGCGAAGAGCATCAGGAAGCACATAGACTTCTCTGTAGGTTTCAAGCCCCAGGAGATTACTTTCGTTTATGTGAAGGACCTCGTGGGTGCTATTTTCGCAGCCATCGACAAGCGTGTGCAGGGGAAGACCTATTTTGTGAGCGACGGTTATGTTTATTCGTCGCGTGCTTTCAGCGACCTGTTGCAGGAGAACATGGATGTGAAGCGTGTGCTTCATGTGAAAGCCCCTTTGTGGGTGCTTCGTGTAGTTTCTTGGGTGTCGGAGTTCTTTTCCGGTCTTTCAGGTAAACCCAGCACGCTCAATGGCGATAAGTACAAGATTATGAGTCAGCGCAACTGGCGGTGCGACATCAGCGGATTGATTGACGAGTTGGGATATATTCCCCAGTGGAATCTCCAGCGTGGTGTAGAGGAAACAGTGAATTGGTATAAGAAGGAGAAATGGCTATAAAAGATTTAATCAAGAAGCATCGCCTCAAGGGTCTGCTCAGTGCTGAGATTGTGACCTTGGCGTATATGATTTTCACATCGGTGCTGATAGGCATCCACCATGCAGGTATGAATGATGCCTCAGCCTTGTTGATGAACCGTGTGTGGGTGTTTTTGGGCATATTGGGCATCAATATCGTCTATTTGTTCTGGCCATGCCGTTTAGGCGTTTGGTTGCGTTTGATATTGATTTTCCTGACCCTCATCATTTGGTATCCTGAGACCTATGACTTCTGTAGTCAGTATCCTTACCTCGACCATGTCTTCGCAGGGCTGGACCAGCGTTTTTTCGGTTGTCAGCCCGCGTTGGAGTTCAATAAGGTATTGACGGGAGTGGTTTGGAGCGAGTTATTCTGCTTCGGCTACTATATGTATTACTACTTGATGGCATCTGTCCTTCTTTTTTACATGGTATGCCGTTACAAGCGTCTCGACTGGGCAGGCTATGTGTTCATGGGTTCGTTCTTCCTTTACTATGTGGTGTTCGATTTCCTTCCTGTGGCAGGTCCCCAGTACTATTTCTATGCGATAGGCACATCAAGTTATGAGAATGGTGTATTCCCCCAGATGGGTTATTTCTTCAAAACCCATCTTGAGGCCATGCAGTTGGATGTGACAGGCGTGTTCAGCGGTCTGGTGGCAGAGACTCAGGAATTTGGCGAGCGTCCGACAGCTGCTTTCCCGAGCAGCCATGTGGGCATGAGTACGGTGGCGATGATTCTGGCATGGAAGAGTGGCAACCGTAAGTTGTTTTGGTTTTTGATGCCAGTTTTTATTTTCCTTTGTGGCGCCACAGTGTATATCCGTGCCCATTATCTGGTTGATTCCATTGCAGGTCTCATCTCGGCCTTCTTGTTCTTCTGGCTCACTTCCTGGAGTTACAAGTATGTAGGCAGAAAGCATTTCGACTGAGCTATCTTTTTGTTCTCGTTAGAGTTAACTTCTAATAATCGCTTGCGATTGATTCGATTATTCAAATCATTTAGAATTTCTGAAAATGAACAATTGTCGTAAAGTCACTATACTTCTTATACTGTTGAGCTGTCTGTTTCAGCCTTTGTCAGCGCAGAGTCTTTTCCAGCGTTTTGACAGTGTGTTGACTGTGAACTATAACAAAGGCGACGTTGACACGACCTTTATCACGCGTCCTAAGACGAAGTGGACCATTACAGCTCGTTATAACTTGTCGGGTGCTAAACTTGAAACAGAGGGAAGAGAGAATGGCCAACATTTCAACTCAGAGATGACAGCGGACTACAAATCCACGGTCAGCGTTGGTGTAAGTTATTTGGGTTTTTCTCTTAACATGTCTCTCAATCCGGCCAAGTTGTCGGGAAAAAATCGCGACTATGAGATAAACATCAACTCTTACAGTCAGCGTTTCGGTTGGGATTTCATCTACCAAGACGCACACAACTTCAAGGGTTGGCACGACCATGAGGGGATGGAACGCATCGAACTGCCCGCCGACATGCTTTCCATGAAGACGCTTAATATCAATGGTTACTTCGCTTTCAACAATCGTCGTTTCTCTTATCCCGCTGCTTTTTCTCAAAGTTATATCCAACGTCGTTCCGCTGGCAGTTTTCTATTGGCAGCATCGGGAATGGGTCAGCATGCGATTCTCAAATGGGACGAGGAGATGAAGTTGAAAATCACGAATATCGGCATTGGTGCCGGTTATGGTTACAATTACGTGCCGTCTGAGGGTTGGTTGCTTCATATCTCCGCTCTTCCCACCTTCATTGTCTATAGCCACACATCTATGTATTTCGGTGACACCCGCGTACCACTCCACTACCACTTCCCTGAGGTCATCATCACAGGTCGTGGTGCTGTGGTTCGTCAGTCAGGCAACAAATTCTACGGTATGTCAATGGTGTTCAACTTCACGAATAATGGCGACGAGGACAATCTTACCTTGCACAACATCAAATGGCGCACACGCGTCTTTTTCGGTTTCCGTCTATAGTTCCCCATAATGAACCTTAGTAATCTATTTTGCAAAAAGTTTGGCGGATTGCTTAAATCATTGTACCTTTGTAATTGGACTATAGGACAAGGTGGTTATGGGAACATTCATCAACATAGGAAACGCAGGATTCCAGAGGATACGCAGAAGTGAGTACATCGACAAGTCGGGGTTGATAGCCGTTGTCAATAGCACTCTTTTTACACGACAATGCTTCAGTTGCGTGACTCGCTGTCGCAGGTTCGGCAAGTCGATGGCGGCAAAGATGCTCTGTGCCTATTACGACCATTCATGCGACTCGCGGAGCCTGTTCGCAGATTTGGCTATCGCAAACGACCCGACATTTGAGGAGCATCTCAACAAATACGCGGTGATCTATCTGGACATGACTGCCTTTGTATCAAGATTCCATGATGACGATATAGTCGGTAAGATTGACACTACGTTGAAAAACGATGTGCTGAAAACCTATCCTGATGTAGAGACAGAGGATGACGACGACCTGATGGCTTGCCTCATCCGTATCATGGAAGCCACAGGCGAGCAGTTCGTTTTCATCATCGACGAGTGGGACGCCATTTGCCGTGAGTTCAATCCAGGCACCCAGGCCATGGACCGTTATGTCAACTGGCTGCGACGGATGTTCAAGGAAGTGAACGCCAGCAGGGTCTTCGCTGGGGTGTATATGACTGGCATCCT
>CACYEC010000402.1 GCA_902773225.1 uncultured Bacteroidales bacterium | reverse complement strand
CCTCCAGTCCGACGAGTTGTCGGTCAACGAACGAGAGGGTGGACAGTTTCCAGACCTTGAGTCTGGTTTCGAGATAGAATCCGAGCAACCACGGCCAAACCGTTCCCTGATGGTAAGCGGCGTCACGCTGAGTCTGGTTGCCTTCGTAGATGGGGTTGTATCCACCGCTCTTTGGGCTGAGTGAACGTATTCCCTTCTTGGTGAGTAGTTCCTTGGTACATATATCGACGATGACTTTGCACTGCTGAATGCTGAGCGGTGTGTTTTCCATAGCAGTGGCGATGAGCATGTTAGGTCGCACGCTCCAGGAAGTGTAGTCGCCATCGATATAATCGAGGAGGTATCCATGCTGGTTGAGGTGAATGTCGATGAAGGACTTTCCTGCCTTATCGGCCACAGACTTGAGAAGCATAGCTTTTCCGTTGTTGCCCCATGCCTCATTAATCTGCACGCTGCAAATCAGGGCATTGTACCACAGCGCATTGATTTCCACCACGTATCCAGAGCGTGGAACGACGGGCTTTCCATTAACGATGGAGTTCATCCACGTAGCGGGTTTGTCCCGTCCGTCGATTTTCAGCAGTCCAGTCTCGTCCTCGAAATTGATTCTCGGATGCTTTCCAGCGAGTATGAAATCCACAATACGGTCCACCACATTACCGTATTTCTCCAGGGCTTCTTCCTTGGACCCAAATCGTTTGTACTGCTGCAGGCACCAAACAGCCCATAGGAGTACATCAGGGTCGTCGATTTCAGTGAGTTTTCCTGTGACGGGTTCTCCTGCCATGAATTGGTTGAGTGCCTTGACGGCAGTATTCATCACCCGTTCAAAACGGCTGTTCTCGTCGATGGCGAGAGTCAGTCCGGGAAGAGCGACGAAAGTGTCGCGTGCCCGGCATTTGAACCAGGGATAACCGGCAACGATGTAGTCGTCCTCATCGTTGTCGAGGTCGCCATTATAGAACTGGTGTGCAGCGTTGATGAGGCACTCTCTGAAACCGCTTCTTGGAGTGTGGACTTCCACTTCGTGGTCGAAAGTGTCCATCAGTCCCGCGGTCTCGTACTCCTTCAGTCCTGCAGAGAAGACGACACTCTCTCCCTTTTGGATTTTGAATTCGAAGTAGCCAGGGACATAGAGGTCCTCATTGAAGTCGTATCCCAGTTCTTGTTCACGCTGGTACTCGATGTTGTGGTACCAGTTGGGTTCGAAATGGAATTCGGCCTGCTTGTTGAGTTGCATGAATAGATCGGGGTATCCGTCGTACATGCAAGTCTTGATGCCGTTGTCCACGAGTTGGTAGTCTCGGTTAGCCACAGCGTTCTCGTGAGTGTACTGACGCACGCTTCTGAAAGCGAGGAAAGGACGGAGCCGGATTGTTGTTTCGGAAACAGCCTTGAGCAGAGTGTAGCGTATCAGTATTCTGTTCTCGAAATGCTGGAACACCTTTTCCTTTTTGAGGATGACTCCTCCCACCCGGAAGATAGTGGTAGGTATCTTATCCCATTCGAAGTCGAGGACATACTTGTGTCCGTTTGGGCTATAGACCCCTCCAGCATACTTATGAATACCTAAATTGAACTGAGCCCCATGCTGTATGACTGTCTCGTCGAGTGATGAGAGCAAGACGTGGTTCTCATCGTCGATTTCAGGAACAGGCACTACAAGCAATCCGTGGTACTTACGCGTATTGCAGTCGAGAATCGACGAGCATGAATACGCACCTGAGCGATTTGTGCGGAGGATTTCCTTGGGGAGCGCCTCCTGCAAATTCGTCATCAGGTTTTTGTCAAAACGTAAATAACTCATAGTTGTATTTTAAGGTTTATAAATATTATTAACCATTAAAAATATACCGCAAAAAACCACTATAAAGGGGTTGCGATAAGATTTTCATTCAAAAATAGTCCTTTTTCTCCATACAGACAAATAAAATTCGTGATTTTTGCAAAAAATATTGTCTGTAAGCGCAAACGGCGTTTTTTCAAGCCATGAAAAGTATCCAAATGCAATGTAAAAGAGGCATTCGTTTTTTGTATCTTTCCAAAATCCAGTTTGGAGAAAAACAGAAAAAAAATGAGACGCAATTAAACCTTTTATAATATATCAAGTCACAATAATAGTTTAGGGCACTGGAGTAATCAACGAAAACATCATGTTTCCGTTTAGGTACGGTTAAACAGGTCTCCCACTTTTCAATCGTTTTTAGAAAACAAGTTTAGGAATAGATTCATTATAAGCAAGACTCTATGAAAGCATTTATACTACGTCAGATGATATGTATCGCCTTGCTCACCATCATCGGTATCGGCGACATGCATGCCCAGTCGAAGGGCAAAGCCACCGTCACAGGCAGAATCCTCGATGGTGAAACCGGTGAGGCCATGATTGGCACGAATGTCTCGGTCTCCGACGCAGAGGGTAAGCACCTTGGCGGTGCCGTGACGTTGCGTGACGGAAGTTTCAACATCACGGCAATGCCGATGGGAAAACTGACCGTCAAGGCTTCGTTTGTGGGATACCAAGCATACACCAAAGAAATCAACATCGAGAAACGGAACCAGCGTATCAACATTGGAACGGTAGTGCTGGCTCCAGATGTAGTGATGCTCGAAGGAGCGACTGTAACGGGTGAACTGCCACAAGTCACGGTCAAGGACGACACTGTGATTTACAATGCAGGTGCATTCAGGGTTCCCGAAGGTTCTGTGCTTGAGGAACTGATTAAGAAACTCCCTGGAGCAGAGGTAGGCGATGACGGTTCCATCAAAATCAACGGCAAGACGGTAAGACGTTTTTTGGTCGAAGGCAAGGAGTTCTTCGGCAACGACATGAACATGGCGATGAAGAATCTGCCAACGGAGATTGTGGAAAAGGTGAAGACCTACGAACGGAAGAGCGACCTCACCCGCATCACAGGCATTGACGACGGCGAGGAAGAGACTGTACTCGACTTGACCATCAAGAAAGGCATGAAGAAGGGATGGTTTGGCAATGTCGACCTCGCCTATGGAAGCAAGGACCGTTACGCCGAGCGATTCATGGTCAACCGTTTCGCCGACAAGACCCAGGTATCGCTTGTAGGCTCATATAATAATGTCAACGACACTGGATTTCCGGGCATGGGAGGCCGCGGCCGTGGAGGCGGTGGCGGTGGTGGTGGCGGTGAGACCAAGAGCGGTATGGGCGGTCTGAACCTCGCTTTGGAGCGCGGCAAAGTAGAATTCGGTGGCAACGTCCGCTACCGGAATACCGACAGCCACTCCACCACGAAAAGTTCGGTGCAGAACTTCGTGAGCACAAGAGCATCATTCTCCAACAGTTCGAATGGAGGGAAGAACCTCAACAACAGTGTGAACGGCGACTTCCGCTTCGAGTGGAAGATTGACTCGATGACAACCCTTCAGTTCCGGCCCAATTTCAGTTTCAGCAAAAGCGAGAGCGAGAGCGAGGGTGTGACAGCCACTTTCAACGAGGATCCCTATTCCGATGCAATCGACGATCCATTGAACCAGATGGATAATATCCTGCACGATATCAAAATCAATTACAACAAGAATGCCTCCAATTCGGAGAGCCATACCGACAACGTGTCAGGAAACCTCTTGTTCAACAGACGTCTGGGTAAGAGCGGCCGCAACCTTTCCATCCGCATGAACGGCAATTACTCAAAGACGAAGAACGATGGTTTCAACGTGTCGAACGTGACTTACTTCCAACGCAACGACTCCACCGCACTCACCTACCGTTTCCGTCAGACACCTAACTCCAACAAGAGTTTCTCAGCCGGTTTCACCTACAGCGAGCCCATAGCCCAGGCCGTCTTCCTGCAGCTCAACTACCAGTACCAGTACAGCAAGCGGCACAGCGACGGCAAAACCTTCGACCTCGGAGGCATTGCAAACATGCTCGACAGCCTGGCTCAGTTCGGCAACACCTTCCTGCCCTACAACTACCGCGACTACCTCGACGACGCCTTGAGCCGCTACACAGACAACGAGAACTACAACCACAACATTGAGGTATCGATGCGCGCCATAGGCGAGCACTACAACCTTAACGTCGGTGTGCAGATGCAACCCCAGCGGCAGAAAGTAGATTACGACTACCAGAACCTTGACACGGTGGCTTCGCGTAATTTCTTCCGCATCTCCCCCACCCTGAACTTCCGCTACCGCTTCTCGCGCCAGGAAAACTTACAGGTCACTTACAGAGGCAACCAGCAGCAACCCAGCATCACCGACCTCTTCAACATGACGGACAACAGTAACCCACTGAACATCCGCCAGGGAAACCCTGAACTCAAGCCGTCGTTCACCAACAACTTCAATGTGAACTACAACAAATCCATCGTTGACCTGCAACGCAGTTTTTATGGAGGGATGAGTTTTTCGAACACACTCAACAGTATCTCCAACCGTACCCAGTACAACGACGAGACAGGTGGAAGAATCACGAAACCGACCAACATCAACGGCAACTGGAACCTGAACGGTAACGCAGGATTCAACACAGCCATCATCCCCAGCCGTTTTACGGTCAATTTCTCGACTTCCGCCGGCTACAATAACCGTGTGAGTTACATCTACCAGAACAACGAGTCGATGAAGAACAAGGTGAAGGACCTCAACCTCAGTGAGCGACTGACATTCACATGGCGTGAGGAATACTTCGACATCTCAGTACACGGCAATCTCAACTACACCCATTCTCGTTCACTGCTCGTCTCCACCAGCAATCAAGACACCTACCGTTTCAACTACGGTATCTCCACCAACGTGAACCTGCCCATCAACCTGTCGTTCTCCACCAACCTCAGTATGAACAGCCGTCGTGGCTACAGTAGCAGTCAGATGAACACCAACGAACTGATATGGAATGCCCAAGTGGCATACCGTTTCCTGAAGAACAAGCAAGCGACTGTGAGTTTACAGGCATACGACATCCTCGCCAAACGAAGCAACATCTCACGTTCGCTCGACGCCACCCGTCGTTCGGATACAGAGACGAACGAAATCACTTCATACGTGATGGCACACTTCATTTACCGTGTGAACCTGTTTGGCACGAGGGAAGCCCGTCGCAACATGCGCCAGGGTATGCGTGAAGGACGTGAAATGGACTTCGGCGGCCGTGGTGGTGACCGTGGCGGTCGTGGTGAAGGCGGTGGCCGTGGTGGCGACCGTGGCGGTCGTGGTGGCGGCGGCTTCGGCGGAGGCGGCGGCTTCGGCGGAGGCGGTGGTTTCGGCGGAGGACGATGATGAACTTGGAAACAGGGGATATGGGCTCTATGGACATCATGGGGCTCATTCCTATAATAGAATGTCGCGTAGGTGGAATGAGTGCTCAATAAAGCCTATTTTATGAAAACCCACGGATAAACATTAGACAAATTCAGGATGGAAATATCTTCACCGTATTCATCATGATGTAACATGAATATTTCCGCATCTGTCTGTCGGGGCAAGACTGCTGTTTTCTCTCTTGTTTGTACATCAATCAGTTCTTGAAACCGGAAAGAGCCCGGATAATCGTCAGTTTGTGCTCTATCCTTATAAGGGCCGTATTCGTACATGTATCTAAGCGAGGGGGAGAACCACCAATCCACATACATCACCTTTGATTCTTTATGATTGACGGCATATTTGAAACTATCATATTCAGGAAGTCTATCTCCTCCTGGATAACTGACGAACCCATAGATAAAATGCCAAATGATCATGACCAATGGAATCCTGATGTAGTCGGCAAGATAAGTTCTTTTTTTAAGATTGACAATATGATAAACCTCATTGGTCAGGTTCAAAATCAAAATAATGACAACAGCAATCGTCCTGACCTTATCCCAAGGATATTTACCCATCAAAGACAGTATGACGAACATTGTTGGCACCATCAATGAGATGGTCTGCAGTTGGGTGAACGTCCGTTTCTTGTAAAAAGAAATCAGTACTACGCCTGTATTAAAAAGGAACAACAAGAACAATCTGTGGTAGAACACGGAAGGGTCGTCCGACATATATGCAAGATAATCCAATTTATGAAGATATGGATTCTGGTACTGGTTCAGAAACGTAATGAAAATGACGCACAAAACACTGATAAGCAAAGGCAAGCAGAACACCACTAATTTCTTCCAGATAAGAGTCTTTGTCTTGATAACCTTAATAAATGTATAAATACCTATCACGAAGGCAAAGATCACATAATCCCATCTTGATGTGCAGAAAAGAGCCATACATAGACTTAAAAACATCAGACTCTTGGGACTGTAATTGTTTTTTTCACATCTGTGCAAAAGCAGCATTGCCCATGTAATGCCCATCAATTCCATGGAGTAAGCACGAATCTCTACCATCCTGCTCACTGTAAGTGGCAAAAGGAAGAGCAAAGTGGCACAAAAGAAAGAAAAGAAAGCATTGTTGGTAAGAGCCAACAGATATTTATAGAAAAAGTAAACGAATCCAAAGAAAAACAACAAGGGCAGAATCCTGATGAAAATATAATTATTGGAAATCATCAGCCAAAAATGCAACAGGACGGAAAAGCCTCCAGGATCGGAGTTGTGACTCTGATTTGATACAATCACTTGCCAAAGGCCGCCAGGAGAGGAAATTGGAGGGGACTGATGGCCAAGCCCTTTGGAAATCCAAAATTGTCCGGCCTCATCGTGCCATAGCCATGGGTTGGTGATATATTTATGTAAAATAACCAGTCCCAGAACGATAAACACACCTACAACAATGTACTTGGTTCTGGTCATTATCAACTCCAAATCTTTCATATCTCACAGGCATTTATGAATGAATGCCATTATAGTTTACTGTTAATGGCCTTGAAATCCACCAATGCTTTTCTGCCGATTTTGAAGATTCGCTTCATGTTGATGGAATTGACTCCAGCCCTTCGCGGTTTGAATGTGACCTTATACCATCCTATCGCATATTTCCACTTCACGGCAATGGCAGATACAGCGACATTGGAAAGGAAAAAGTCTGTAGGAATCACTTCAAGAATAGGTTTCAGTTTGTCAGTTTTCATCAAGCGGAAAGGGGTATTGGCATCTTTCACCCACACATGGAACATGAGCCATACCACAAAACGAAGCACTTTGGTCACAAAGACCCTGCTCATTCCGTCCTGGCGTCCTAACCTGTGGCCAATCTGGAAATCAAATTTGTCACGGTTTCTCCACATCTGCCAGAACTCGTTGGGGTCGGTTTGTCCGTCACTGTCAGTCTGGAATATATAATCCGCCCCATTCTCCATGGCATAGCGATAGAGAAAGAGCACCGTGGCTCCATGTCCGGAATTGGGTTTGTCGATAGGGACAAAAAGAGGATGACTTCCTTGTTGCTCTTCCATGATTTTGAAGGTGTTGTCCTTGCTACCATCATTGGCTATCACAAGTTTAGCGTCCACACCATCCTTTGCCAAATCCTCGACCACAGGGTACCATTGACTGATGGTATCCTTTATATTGTCTGCTTCATTGTACGCAGGCATCACGATAAACATTTTTTCCATATTATAGACCTATTTAAGGATTGTCAGTATACGTATCATTTTCTTTTGTCGGCTTGAATGTCAGGTATCTGTTGACCAGGAACTGGAAGAAGACCACCAAAACGATGGAAAGCAATTTAGAGACGAATCTGTCCATACTCATCATGTCGATGCAGAAATACAGGATTAAGTCGCTCATCACAAGTCCACTCAAACCAACCGCCAAAAACATGATGAACCTTCGCCTCACATGGTCTTTTACCTTGAAATTGTACTTACGGTTCAAATAGAAACTCGTAATAATACCAACAAGCACGCTGATACAATTAGAAATAAGGTAATTAATACCACAAACGCTGACCAAGAAAGAATAGACAGCAAAATCTAATGCTGCCGAAAAAACACCTATGATGCCATAAAGAATCAGATTATGGAACCTACAATAGATATATTGGATGTATTTTTTCATCTTTTCCTTTTGAAATGCAAAATTACAACATTTTTCCATACCTTCAAACATTTCGCCATCATTTTATCAGATAGTGAAGTTCATCTATATCGGAGCATTGACATCGGTGTTTCCTATGCCGACAATCATTTCGGTCATGACAGAAACAGAAGTCGATTACAGACGTGCGAATGAAGTCAAATTGCTCCATGACATAAAATATTCGGTCAAGGGGTGGCGTTTCTCAGACTTTATTTGTAACTTTGCCAAGTCATTGAGATTTTTTGCTCGCTTTGAATCGCAGCACGAAAGTAAGTGAAAAATCCAACGTGGTAAAATCTTGAGAAACTATTTGTGGCTCAGTAGTTTTAATAAGTTCAATAATTGTAGTGCTGCAGCAGTTTGGTTATGTTTAAATTCAACACTTTCACCAAAAGTATTTATTTTGTTTTATCCGTCGCATTCCTGGTTTGGACGATTTATTACACATTCTGGCTTCAGCAGTTCGGTATATCCTGGAGGGATCTTCCTTTCCAGATTATGAATGCCATTCGACCAGAGACCATGCCAATATCATTCCTGACCAATTATCTGGGTAACCAATGGGGAAACGCTTTTGGTTTTGGATTTCTGTCCATGCGCTATTTCATGATTATACTGACTGTTCTCACAGCCTTCTGTAGCGGTGCTTACTACATCTATCGTACCCGTAAAATAATAATAGGCATCCTGTTGACAGGAGTTATGATATTAGAATCAAGATTCTTTGAGGGTCCTTTTGGTTGGGACGTCTTCACATTCTTATTCACCACAATCACATTGATTCTGACTCTTGAGACAAAAGAACACAAAGACCGGCTTTGCTATTACATTGGTTTGGGCATTGTATCAGCCATCAGTGTATCATGTCGTTTGCCGAATGGAATAACTATTCCTGTTCTTGTGTTTGCCATCTGGCTAATCAACCGGAAATCCCCTCGGCAATGGATTCTTAAATGCATTTTGGTTTATCTCTTGTCATTTGCTATTGCTTTAATCGCCCTTATCATCATTGCTACAGGAAGTATTTCCAACTACATTTCTTCCTGGTCGACCTACGGACTGATGAAAGAACATGGGCTTGGGCTTTTAATTCCCTACTACCTTGTGTCTTTCAATGAGATAATCATTCACTTCGCCCTTTTTTACGCCCTTCTGAAATTCATTGAATGGACGAAGAAAGTCGTATCAGAAAAAAAGCCAAAGGCTTCCAATTGGGTTTATGCTTTCTTCTTCATCTTCCTCACGGCGTATATCATCAGGCGCATGTATTACGATTGTGCGGATTCCGACATTCCTATGAACTACTTGATAGTGGAAATCTTTTTCTTCATTGTTTATTGCCAAATGAAGAACAAATGGGATTACTGGCCAATAGCGTGCATCATCTTGCTTCTCAGTCTGGTTCCCCCTACAGGAAGTAATTTGGGATTCAGGAAGACACTTGCTATCTTTGCTCTACCTATAGCCCTCACTTACGTGAAATTGACCAAAAGCCAGTTGACTATCCTCTTGTCGGTCTACGCTTCCATCGTATTGTTTTTTGTGCCTATGAATCGCATGTATATCAAATATGATACGGGCTATTCAAAATGTACTGCAACAACCGACGTTCCATTTCTAAAGGGAATATACACAACACCCAAAAATGCCCAGTGCATCCAAGAAGTATACGATGCCTCTCAATCCCTCAACCACGAAGTGTTGGTTCTCGGAGACAAATCATTGATGTTTGATTATCTCACAGGAAACCGTCCCAAATACAATACTATGACCATTTCACGATATTTTTGGGACGACGTATACGTTGATGGAACCATCAATTATATCAATGAAAATAATGTGAAGAATGTTCTTGTTCTTAAAGAACGCGTTTATGAGGTGATGAATGACAGGCTTGTTAAACAAGGTTTCCAACTCACCAAAGACAATAAAGAATACTTCCTTTTTCAGCGAACATCTGAATAGGCTGAGCCTTTTAGTAATTCTTATAAATTCATCGTACTGCCGTTAGTCACATGCTGGCAATACTTGGGAAGTGGTACTACCACTTAATAACCTGCTGGATGAGGGAAAATATGTTTTATCATTACAAAATGGAAGATTCGCTATGTAATCTTCCATTTTTTTGTGTAATTTTGCACTATCAACAATTCATCAAACCCTACGACTATGAAAGAATTTATGGACAAAGACTTTCTGCTGCAGACTGAGACTGCGCAGAAACTCTATCACGAACACGCATCGAAGATGCCAATCATCGACTACCACTGTCACCTCATCCCCCAGCAAGTGGCTGAGGACAAGCATTTCGCTTCCATCACTGAGGTTTGGCTTGGTGGCGACCACTACAAATGGCGCGCTATGCGCAGTAACGGCATAGCCGAGAAATACTGCACAGGCAAGGACACTACCGACTGGGAGAAGTTTGAGAAATGGGCAGAGACAGTTCCTTACTGCCTCCGCAACCCTCTCTACCACTGGACCCATCTGGAATTGAAGACCGCTTTCGGTATCAACAAGATTCTCAATCCCTCGACGGCCCGTGAGATTTTTGACGAATGCAATGACAAACTGAAGAACGACCCTTCCCTCACTGCCCGGGGATTGATGCGCAAGTATCATGTGGAGACTGTCTGCACCACGGATGACCCAGTGGATTCGCTCGAATACCACATTGCCACCCGTGAGTCAGGTTTTGAGGTGAGGATGCTTCCCACCTGGCGTCCCGACAAGGCGATGGCCGTAGAGGTGGCCTCCAATTTCCAGACTTATATGGAGAAACTGTCAGAAGTGAGCGGTGTGACCATCTCGTGTTTTAACGACATGCTTGACGCGCTGCAGCGTCGTCACGATTTCTTCGCTTCCCAGGGTTGCAAACTGGCCGACCACGGAATCGAGGAGTTCTACGCTGAGGACTATACCGATGAGGAAATCAACGCTATCTTCAATAAAGTATATGGTGGTAAGGAATTGAGCAAGGAAGAGGTGCTGAAGTTCAAGAGTTGCATGTTGGTGAAGTTTGCCGAGATGGACGCCGCCACAGGCTGGGCACAGCAGTTCCACTACGGTGCCATCCGCGACAACAACACCCGTATGTTCCAGTTGCTCGGACCCGACACAGGATTCGACTCCATTGGTCAGTTCCAGACAGCCAAGGCGATGTCGAAGTTCCTCAACCGCCTCGCCAGCGAGGGCAAACTCACCAAGACCATCCTCTACAACCTCAATCCTGCCGACAACGAGATGATAGCCACCATGCTGGGCAACTTCCAGGACGGCACCGTCCCAGGCAAGATACAGTTCGGTTCGGGTTGGTGGTTCCTCGACCAGAAAGACGGCATGCAGAAGCAAATGAACGCACTCTCCGTCCTTGGTCTGCTCAGTCGTTTCGTGGGCATGCTAACCGACTCCCGTTCCTTCCTCTCCTATCCTCGCCACGAGTATTTCCGCCGCACGCTCTGCAACCTAATCGGAACCGACGTGGAGAACGGCGAAATCCCCTACAGCGAGATGGACCGCGTCTGCCAGATGGTGGAGGACATCTCCTACAACAATGCAAAGAACTACTTCAAGTTCGGAGAATAAATAACCTTAAAGACCTTAGAGACCCTAAGGTCCTTAGAGTCGATAACCGCAAAAAAAAACCGGAGCCATAGGAATGGTTCCGGTTTTTTTATGCTAAGAGGAAATATTATTTCAGAGAGTAGATGTATGGATCCTTCTCGTCCTCAGTCTCAGCAACATTCACCTTGTCCTCACGGAGCAACCAACCAAGACCAAGATTGAAATCTTTCTCTGACAACTTAGTGGCTTTCTTAATCTGCTTGAAAGTCAAACCTTCTGAACCTGCAAGGGCATTCCAAATTGTTCCTGCCACATTACCTGCTTTTTCCTGCAACATAATCGTAATTT
>CACYEC010000401.1 GCA_902773225.1 uncultured Bacteroidales bacterium | reverse complement strand
CCAGGATTCTCACAGCAGTTTTGGGAGTTTACGGAGAAAAATGACAGCAGCGTCACACTGAAATTCGTTTCGCCAGATGGAGAAAACGGTTTTCCTGGAGAATTGACACTTTTTGTTAAATATACATTATCCTGTAGTGCCTTACGCATCGACTATAAGGCCACAACCACACATGCCACAGTACTGAATCCGTCGAATCACAGTTTCTTCAACCTCACTGGTAAACTTGGCACAGACATACTTTCGGATGTCCTGTGGATAAACTCTGACAGCGTGGCACTCTATAATGATAAGAAACAGGTTACAGGACAGCTTGGCGGCGTGAATGAAACTCCATTTGATTTTCGAGTGCCCACATCAATAGGCAGGCGAATAGATGATGACTGCACGCAACTGAAGGTAACGAAGGGCTATGATCATTGTTATCTGCTAAACACTCTCGGAAATTTGAGTGTTCCTGCAGCCCGTCTATACTCTCCTTCTTCTGGTGTAACAATGGAGGTGTTCACCACAGAGCCTGCCATGCAGATATATACTGCCAATAGTCATAATGGTTCGTTAATAGGCAAAGATGCCGTCCCCTACCCCCGTCGCAATGCCATTTGCTTTGAGACCATGCACCTGCCAGACTCTCCTAATCAGCCACAGTGGCCAAGTACAGTACTGAGACCAGAGGAAGAGTTCAAAAGCACTACTATTTTCAGGTTTCATAAGTGACAGTAGAGAATAAACTACAGAGGATTACACCATGGCAGTGTCAATGGCGTTAACATTGTTGAACACTCTGCGGAAATCCGTTATTCTGTCCATCTCGTCACAGTGTGTTACATCAAGAATAAAGTCTATGCCTCGCGCATCGGTTTTAATACGTTGACGCAGTGTGGATATGTCGAGATGTCCGTAACGAAAAGCACCCTGATGTTCATTGTAATGGTTGGTGCGGTCTTCGCTTACGCTTGCTGATAGATTAGAGCGGTCGGTTGTCCCCATGATATGACCGTCGCCATGACGTGTTAGGTAAGGCCGTGTAACATAATGGGCGCACACATCTACTTCTCCGAGATTTCTAATCATGCTAAGTGCATAGTTTATACCTGTGTCTGATGGAGTGGTGTCAGCTGTGTCTTTTCCTGTATCGGACAGCAGCAGTCCTTGTCCGTTCTCAAAGATGAGATGTTCATAGTTAAGAGATTCCAGACTAACTGCTTCTGTCAGCGATTGCATTCGCTTGCAGTCGGCGATGAAATGACGCATAATGCCATTGCTTAGCCACAGGTCACGCCATCTGTCAGGTATGGTCATGCGGTTTTCATAGTAGCGGCGCACATCTGCAAAGTATAATGGCCACAGTTCGGGCTTTGCCATGAAATCATCAAACGGAATAGGCGGTATGTTGTTGCTCCGTTCAATAGTCTTCCATATACCCATCCCACATGAAGCCTTGCGTCCACGCTGTTCCTCCTCAATGAGGTTAGCCATTATATCATAAGGAGTGGACCACCTGCAATGGTAGTCACGATATATAAACTTAGGTTTACGAACCAGTTGGTCATATTCCTCAACAAACTGCATGGGGTTAAGGATGTACCATGTAGAATAGTAGTTGTCGGCACCATGATAAGTTCCGCTGCCGAAATGCTGGAAAGTCATCGAACCTTCCTTAGTGAGAATGGAGTGCCCACGTTGTGAGCCTCCATTCGTCAAAATATTTAATGCTTTGCCACATTCCTTGGCGAGTCTGGCAACGACAGTGCCTTTGCCCTCGTCACCATAGTTGGCACCGATTACGATGTCCGCCCTCATGTGTTACCACTTTATGCCGTCACTATTATTACTTTGTGTCGCTGACGACAATTGCATGCCGTTTATAGATTCTGCAATGCAGTCTTCAATGGTCTGCGCAAGACAGTCAATAGTTGATACTTTATAACGAGAACCAAGTTGCTGTCCGAATGAATTGTCAACATCTTTCTTATAGTGATCGTAACAGCATTCCGGACTGTCAACAGCTATATGGAAGATGTCGAATTTCTGTGAAGCTGCAGCATAGAGTTCTTTGGTCTCTATATCACGTTCCTCATTGCCGTTGATGCAATGATTTAGATGTTTGCATGGCAGATATGGATTCAATGGTTCGTCGCCCATCGTGATGATAATGCCTTTACGCCCCTGCTTGTCGTAGGCATCCAACTTCGTGCGCTTCAGTCCCATGTACCATGCGGCTGTGTAACTTTCAAAACCGTTTCCACCGCCACCGTGTTCCATATAGACTTTGTCAAGTGCAACGGCAATGCGCACGTCACTCTCAAACTGGCTCATCTGGATTGGCGCATCGTCGTAATCCAAGTCGCCGATACCCATGATGCAGAATTCTATGTCGTTAAACTTTTCAAACAAACTGGTTACTATCTTGCCGAGTGCAGCGGCTGTCTCCGAGCAGGCTTCACCCATAGAGCCGGTCACATCGAGCGCAAGGATGACAGGCACTGTGTTTGGGTGTTCATCACTATTGCAGCATTCACGCACCTTGAAGCCACGTGGGTCAAGAGACGGGTCAAGCTGAACAGATTCAAATTTCTGACCAGACACTCGTCCGGTACTGCAGTCATAGGCTCTTCCAAGACTAGATGCGTAACTTTTTAAACTACTGTGTGATATTTTACCACTTCCCATGATTATTTCTCCTTGTCTTTTATATTTAACTTATAGTGGTTTCGTCTTCGTCCGTATCATCAATAGAGAAGTCAAACAGCCCCTCGAACGGATTGTCCTTGCCACCCATGAGCATAGACATGACCATCAACTGACTCATATTACCTGACATTCCGCCTTGGCTGCCTGTTGACGTATTGCCACCCAACATTTGGCTTATCATCATCATTTTCATCATTTTCCCAAGTCCTTTGCCGTTTTTGAAGGCATTGCCGAACATGCTGATGATTTTGCCGTAGAAATAAGTGCTACCCATGAACACATGGCGTTCTGGTACAATCTGTCGCACTTCTGAGTTCTCATAATCAATGACTGTGATGATTTTCTTGCCTACTTCTATCACACATTTAGGTTTTCCGCCGACAAGTATAATGTCGCCCACCTCTACGCGAGTTGTAGGAATGACGAAAAACATTTCGTCACCAATGCTAAAGCAGAAGTTAGTCACGTTAGTCAGTTGTCCCTGTTTGACATCGTAGGTTTTGTAGCCGTTATCACATTTGACAGCGATGCTGCCATTCATCGTAAGACGGCACATTCCAGGTGCTATCTTACCAAACAGACCGTTAAAGGAGTTTTGGATATTCTCTAACATAAATTCTTAAGTTAGTGGTTATATAAATATGTATTGCCAGTGTGGCATGCTATTTCGCAACTTATGAAGTCACCACACAAGCAATGAAACTAATCTCATTGCAAAATTACAAAAAACATTTCAATTATAAAAATAATTGTCGGAAAATATAAAAAAATAACCTTTTTCAGTTAAGGTCACTTTACAAGATCTATTCAAAATTTTTTGTAAAGAAATTATTTAGCGATTTTGTTTGGCAAAATTAAATAAATATTGTAATTTTGCACTAACTACTTCCGAAAAGTGTTGTTTTCATACACAAAACGGAACTTAACAGTGTATTTGGCTAATTCATGACTGTTCATGAAACATATAATCCCATTGAATTAACTATGTAATTCTACATAGAATCTATTCCTTTACACAATGTAATTTCTTTGAGGCAGCCCAATCGAATTAAACTTCATTTAATGATAAATTACATGGCTAATTCATGACCATTCATGTTGTTTGAACATATAATCCCATTGAATTGACCATGTAATTCTACATAGAATCTATTCCTTTACACAATGTAATTTCTTTGAGGCAGCCCAATCGGATTAAACTTCATTAAATGATAAATTACATAGCTAATTCGTGACAATTCATGTTGCTTGAACATATAATTCCCATTGAATCTACCATATAATTATCATAAATATTTTTTTAAGGAGTGAAAGGGGAGTAGAAACGGAGTGATAGAGGAGTGAAAGGGACAATACGCTTACTTATATCACAAGTCTATATCGCCAGTCTAATACAAATAATAATGTCGCTGGTCTATATCGCCAGTCTAATACATATGTCACTATCACTCCATTTATACTCCCCTATCATTTCACTATCACTCCCCCCAAAAAACCTTTAACTTCCAATCGAGCATAGCTTGCAAAAACAAAAAAGGGATGCAACAAACCGTTGCATCCCTTCTTTATTATAGTGATATAAGATTCTATTACTCAGACCAGTCCATCTTTGTCTGACGCACGTATGTCTGATAGCGACGCTGTGCCATCTTCTGTGCCTCAGAGAAGAGCTCGTCTGCCTCTTCTGGATAAGCCTTCTTAACAGAGAGGTAACGTACCTCACCCATGAGGAAGTCCTGGAACTTATCCCACTGTGGCTCCTTAGAATCGAGAGAGAAT
>CACYEC010000400.1 GCA_902773225.1 uncultured Bacteroidales bacterium | reverse complement strand
TACTATTCTGTAAAGACTGGTAATGAGGCTCAGATTTCTATCGACAGCAACTCCAAACCCGACTACCGCGAGAAACTCAATGAGGAACTCAAGGCCATGAGGGAAAGCGAGATGTGGCAGGCTGGTGCTACAGTGCGCAAACTGCGCCCAGAGAACAACTAACATTTTGTTCTTCAATCCAACAAGAAAAAAGGGAGGCCTGCGCCACGTTGCAGATTCTGACTTGTGGTCGGGCTGCGGCGTGACGCAGGCTTTTTGTTTGGTGACATCGGTGACGTGAAACAAGATTGAGTATCAGATATAAACCAACTGCATTATGGCAAAGAAAGTTTTTCTCATTCTCGCCCTGTTCTGCGCAGTCGTGCAGGGAGCGTGGGCACAGAACACAGAAGTGAGGTACATGGAGCGGTCGTGGGACGGCTCGAAGGTGGTGGGGACTGAAAAGACCATCACCAATTACACCATCCTGGAGGGTAGCCATCCCGAAGACTGGATTGGACTGACCGACGGCTATTATGTTGTGGCTGGCAATGCCAAATATAAGGTGCTTAACATCTTGGGCAGCGACGTACACCTGATCCTGGGCGATAACAGCACCCTTGCCGTGAACCACATCAAGTTGGAAGGCACCCGCAAGTTGAGCATCTACTGCCAGACCAGCGGTGCCAAAGAGGGGGTGCTGGATGTGGAAAATCATGACGGAGGATGGAACCCGAACTCCCTCTATTCCGACGCCGCTGCCATCGGAAGCGGTGGCGAGGGGGTGAACATGGGCAGTCTCTATGTTCATGGTGGCAAAATCAAGGCATATACTGGCGTCAGGGGAAAAGGAGCAGGCATAGGCGGTGGCAATAAGAGTAGCATCGGCGGGGAGGTGGTCATCTACGAAGGCTTAATCCAAACCAAGTCTGAAACCTACGGTGCGGGACTTGGCGGTGGCAAGGGAGGCAATCAGGGCGGTTCCATCACGATTTATTCCGGTACGGTGAAGGCCATTGGTGGTACATACGCAGCAGGTATCGGAGGTGGCGACGAGGCAAGCGGCGGCAAGGTAACCATCTATGGCGGATGGGTTGAATGCACAAGCTCATCTCACGGTGCTGGCATTGGTGGCAGCGACGGTGGCGATGGAGGTCAGGTCAGCATCCTGGGCGGCATCGTGACCTGCTATGGAGGATTATACAACAGTTGGTTCGTTGCTCATAAGCAGCCTGCGATAGGAGGTGGCTCTGATGGCGGCCCAGGAGAGCTGACCCTGGGCAACAACATGAAGGTGTTAGCCAGTGAAGACCATTATTCTGACACACCCATGTTCGTCTATACTAATGCCGAGCGCATCGCAGCGTGCCGAAGCAACCGCTTGGCCAGAATCAGCACTTGTGACCACACTGCACAGAACGACGACGCACCCAGCATGGTGATTACCTACAGCATTGACGATGCCGAAACCCACACAAAACACTGCCGCTACTGCAACACGACCGAGACGACGAACCACACCTTCGTGGATAAAATCTGCAACTATTGCGGTAAGGCAGAAGATACAAACGACGACCTATATGACGTAACACTATATAGGGCCACGGCTGCAGGAACCTACCAGTATGCCGAACGCATGGTGATGAAGGTGGTGAAAGGCAAACCTTTCGTTGTTCCTGCCGTCAATGCTACCGAAGGCCTCACCCTGATGGGCTACGCCACCACGTGGTCATTTAACGATGGCATAGAGATGAAGGACAACGAGACTCTGACGGCAGTTGGCACAGAGGTCATACCTGAAGCCGACATGAACTACTACCCACGATATCGTTACCGCTATGTGCCCACATGGACATGGAACGATGACGACGCTACGGCCACCCTTACCATCAAGTGCAACGCACTGAGCAGCGAAGACATCAGCGTCAACAATATCACATATACCAACAACGACGACAACACGAAGACGGCCACGGGAACATACGAACACTATGGTGCTACCTATACCTTCACCGACACTTACACACCCCCAGTGGACTATCTGTCACTTTACGATGCTTCCAGCAACAATGAGGCTCTTGACACCTATAAGGGCAGAAAAGTGAAGACTCTCATGCTGGTCGGGCGCACCCTCTACGCTGACGGCTCATGGAACACGCTGTGCTTGCCCTTCGACCTCAGCACAGAAGAACTGGCTATGCTACTCAGCCCCAGCGACCTGAAAATACTCCGCAGCACCTCCTTCAACGATGGTACGCTGACGCTGAACTTCGCCGATGCCACTTTCATCGAAGCGGGCAAACCCTATCTCATCAGGTGGACGAGCGGCACGGACAGAACAAATCCCATATTCGACGACATCACTTTCAGTGTCAGCCAGGACGGCACGGAAACCACCGACGCCACCCAGTACGTCGATTTCGTAGGGGCGTTCGCGCCTGTCAGCCTTCAGGCCAACGACAAAACCGTGCTCTACCTTGGTGACGGCAATAATCTCTACTATCCTACGGCCGACATGACGATACGCTCTTGCCGCGCCGTGTTCCGACTGAAGGGCATCACTGCAGGAGATCTGCCTGTTCCCGGTCAAGCCAACGCCCATCGTTTCGTGCTGAACTTCGGCGACGACGAATCCACTTCTATCAATGAAGAATTTAGAATGAAGAATGAAGAATCGGATGGCGTATGGTACGACCTGCAAGGACGCAAGTTCAATGGCAAGCCCACGCAGAACGGCATATATATAAATAATGGCAAAAAAAGAGTGGTAAAATAATTTCCATAAGGAGTCATGTCCCTGAAAAAGTACGCCTCTTGGTAACCGTGGATGCATGGAGCGAAGCTACTCCACATTCTTCGACCCTGAGGAGATGGGGAGAGATAACTTCAACGTGCAGTTACTGATACTGAATCACTTTGAGAATGCCAAGGGTTGGTGGTTTTAAGACGGCAAAGTTATGGCAGACAATAGCAATAGCGAAATATGGGTGTTCCTTTCCCATTCCAACAAGGATTATGAGAAGGTGCGACAAGTGAGGAATATGCTTGAGGAACAATCTCTCAGGCCTCTGATGTTCTTTCTCCACTGTTTGAACGATGACGATGAGATTGATTCGCTAATCAAGCGTGAGATTGATTGTCGGACAAGGTTCATTCTTTGTGACAGCGAGAATGCACGTAATTCGAAATGGGTACAGAAAGAGGTGGAATACATCAAGTCGCAGAACCGTGTCTGCGAGACGATAGACCTGTCGAAAAGTATGGATGAGATTATGACGACTCTACAGGACTTCATCAATAAGACAAGGATTTTCATCTCGTACAACAGAGAGGAATACGCTTTGGCAGAGATGGTCTATAATAGGTTGTCGCAATATGATTTCTCGGTGTATATAGACAGGGCATGGGATTTCAATAGCACTTATCACCAAAATTACATGGATGCACTTGACTACTTGGAGAAATCCGTGGTTAAGGCAAATGGTTATGTCGTAGCGATTATGAATGAGAGAATATTGAATCCTAACAGCGGTTCAAGGTTCGAACTCCTCAAGGCGATGCGGGATAATAAAAGTATAGGTAAAGAAACTCCGAATATCATTCCATTCACAACGCGAGCCTCTCTAAATGGACGTATTAAAATGGATAAGGAACTTGCACCGTTATCGTTGTGTAATATTCAAAGCATTGAAGGACTTGATAAAGACAAGCAGTGTGATGAAATAGTGAAAGGAGTGGTCACTCAACTGATGACACCAGGGTCTATTAAAGTTCTTGCAGACAATTTGAGTAAAGGAACTTTTGGGGAATCAAACTCAAAGGAAGCAGATTTTCTTTATGGCATACTTGATTTGTACGGGGAACGTCATTAGAAGACTGATTCTTAACAATATAAAGTATCTTCTAAAAATCACTTGCGATTTAATCTTTAATTCCATATAATTATTAATATCAACAGGATAGAAATTCGAAAATCCTAAAACTACGACATTATGGAACAAAGTATAAGATATCACATTAACAATTCGACTGTCAAGATTATCTTTGGGAATATCTTGGATAGTCAGGCTGAGGTTATCGTCAATTGCAGTGGTTCAAAGATGACGATGGGCGGCGGTTTGACAAAAGCCATCCGTGAAGCGGGTGGTGAGGTCATCCGCAACGATGCACAAACCAAACTACCTGTGAATGTTGGGGATGCTGTTGTTACAACAGCAGGTCGTCTTCGACAGAAATATGTTTTCCACTGCATTACCATGGACAAAAGCGTGGATTACTCGAACACTCCAGACAGAATCTCAGAAGAAGATATTCAACAATATATCATAGGACACTCAATAGATAAGTGCTTCCTACTATTGCATGCGATGGAACTAAAATCTATTGCATTCCCTGCTATTGGAGCAGGCGCTGCAGGCATCCCGTTTGACAAAGTAGCGAGTGCTATGGCTGAAGTAATTGGCCGGAATCTGAGGAAAACTAACAAGTCTTTCAATGTGGAGATTTATTTGTATGACAGGTTTGAAAAGATGCAACAATGGGATTTTCTCCCTATGTTTGAACAATTCGCGGCACAAGAGGCGATAGCAAGAATACTGAGCGAACAAACTGCTGACAGGTTGTTTGCGGATGATGTCAATGAACAAAGCCATATTGATGTTGCACCAGACATGGATAAAGATATCTTTATCAGCTATTCAAGGAAAGACGCAGAGATTGTCAAGGCTATCTATGAGTGGCTTGAAAGAGCAGGATACAAGTGTTGGTTGGACGTGGACGGTATGTTCAGTGGTGTCTCATACAAAAAGGTAATTGTTGATGCCATTAAGCGTTCTAAAGTATTGTTGTTCATGTCATCAGAAAACTCCAACAAGTCGCGGAATGTTGTCAGCGAAGTGTCTGTCGCTGTAGAGTATGGCAAGAAAATCATCCCTGTTCGTTTAGACATGTCTTCCTACTCGGAAAGCATAGAGTATGACATTATTAATCACGACTACGTTGTCTATGACAGGTTCCGGATGGAGGAGTCGAATAGAGAGATGTTGAAGAAAATTGTTTCAACAATGAAGATGGTATGAGAAACATAAACCGCAAAGCACATAACTCCCAAGAGCATAGCGAGTTTACTTCCATTTTTACTTCCGGAAGATGAGTAACAAATAAAAACCACTGGTATCTATATCGTACCAGTGGTTTCACAAACAACCAACTCAACAATTACATTTTGACATTCAAAAGGATGTCTTGTGTCAGTGCTTTAACAAGAACCTCTTCCATTGTTGGATTCTTCCTCTCAACGTTATCCTTCTCTTCACACTCTGTTCCCAACAGTTGTGAGATAATTGAGCCATCGAAGCCTGAGAAGAAATAGCACCCGCCGTCCTCCATTGTAGCAGGAGCGTCTTCCCTTCTACCAATGCATTCCCACCAAATGAACTTCATATCCTTTACGAAGTCCTCTGGGAATGCTTCAAGCAATTTGTTCTTCATTGCCTCGTAGTTGGGATGGCATGCAGTTTCGATGCTCCCAGACCAGGATTGGCCTTGCGATACTCACGGGCCTTCTCCAT
>CACYEC010000399.1 GCA_902773225.1 uncultured Bacteroidales bacterium | reverse complement strand
ATGTTATATCCCAAACAAGGAAGTGGCGGGCGAGATGGAGAACGCCGTGAAGACCACCAACTGGCTTCCTGTGATTAATGCCCTGCAGCAATCGGAACAACTGCTCCAAGACACTCTCGACGGCGACTGCGAGGCAGTGGCACGTGGTGTGGATGCCGCGCACGACGACCACACCAGCATCCTGTCCTACAACAACGAGAACTCACTGGCCTGCGTGCTGAACATCGCCTACTACTATGCCCGTAACGACTATATCATACATAGGGAACTTGCTTCTGGAAAAGGATTTGCCGACTTGGTGTTCATTCCGCGGAAACATGTTGACAAGCCCGCCATGGTGGTGGAACTGAAATACAACAAGGATGCCGACACCGCCATCAGCCAAATCAAACGTAAGCAATATCCCAAGAAACTGGCCGAATACACAGGCAGTCTCTTGCTTGTGGGCATCACCTACGATAAAAAGGCAAAAACGCATGAGTGCCTGATTGAAAGCGTTTGAGCAAGACACTATGCATTTGAGAAAAGGACAGGTGTCAAATGATTCATGGTAAATGTTAAAATGAGGTATATTTAGGATGAATGAAGAGTTGGTTTTCGCCAAATCGCGTTAAAAAATGTAGATTTGGTTGGTGGTATGGAAAAAAAGCAGTTCTTTTGTATGTTCAATTTGAGAATAACAAATGAGTATAATATAAATCATAAACAAACGATGAAAAAGATTCCGATTATTATTCTGTGCCTCATGTTCGCGCTGGGCGTGTCGGCACAGGACTATACGCTACGCTACCGCTACCGTGTGACGTTGAAGGACAAGAAGGGCACTCCCTTCACGACCAGTCGTCCTGAGCAGTTTCTTTCGGCCAAGGCTATCGAGCGTCGCAAGAAGCAGAAACTGAAAATCGACAAGACAGACCTGCCTGTGAGTCCGGTTTATCTGACCGCCATCCGTCAGGACGGTGTGAAGGTGATTATCTGCAGCAGGTGGAACAACACAGTGCTGGTGGAGACCACAGACACCACTTTGATGGACAAGGTTCGCCAGGAGCCGTTCGTTACCGCTGTGCGCAAGGTGGCTGTCTATACGAAGGACGATACCCCCGACCATAATGCCCGTTTCGCCTACATCAAGACAGATGAGGCCAAGACAATGCTTAATGCGGCAACAGAAGAGGTGGAGGAAGCAGAGGAGGAAGCAGAAGTTGAGGAAACTCCTACAAGTTCGTTGGAGGAACAGGCCGCCATGATGCTCGAGAATGAATTAGGTGAGATTCTTGTCAGGATTTACCCAGACATGGAGAACTTGACTCCCCAGCAGCAGGATTCAGTGAAGGTGTTCAAGGCGATGATGCTTAAATTGGCACTTTCGGAACTCGCTAAGTCACGCAATAATGTTGACGCAGATGAGGTTGACGAAGAGGAATATGCCAGACTGGATTCCTTGATGGAGTCGGGCAGTTATGAGTCGGAGGAAAAGCCTTCTGAAAAACCTTTCAATTACTATGGCAAGGGTTGGGGACAACTCCACATGATGAACCTTGACGTGCTACATGAGAAGGGCTTCAAAGGCAAGGGCATGACGATAGCCGTTATCGACGGCGGTTTCTATAATGCCGACATTATCCCTATGCTGAAGAATGTGACCATTTTGGGTTACAGGGATTTCGTCAACCCTGGCATCGACAATGTGTTTGAGCAGGAGTTGCACGGCACAATGGTTCTCTCTTGTATCGGTACGAACCAGCCTGGCCAGTTTGTCGGAACGGCTCCAGAGGCATCGTTCTGGTTGCTTCGCAGTGAGGACGGACATAGCGAGCAGTTGGTAGAGGAAGACACTTGGTGTGCCGCCATTGAGTTTGCCGACAGTGTTGGAGCCGATGTGGTGAACACCTCTTTGGGTTATACCGAGTTTGACAACAAGGCCGACAACGTTCGCTACTATGAACTCGACGGTCATACTCATATCATCTCCAAATCCGCCTCGATGGCAGCCGACAAGGGCATGGTGCTTTGCCAGTCGGCAGGCAACAGCGCATTCTATGACGCATGGAAGTTGATTGGCGCTCCTGCAGACGCAGACAACATTCTCACGGTGGGTGCTGTGAACAGCGACCGTGTGAACACTTTGTTCTCGTCGATTGGTAATTCGTACGATGGTCGTATCAAACCCGATGTGTGCGCTCAAGGCGAGGACTGCACTGTGATAGACCGTGACGGTACACTGACCACAGCCGACGGCACCAGTTTCTCATCGCCTATCATGTGTGGCAGTGTGGCTTGTTTCTGGCAGGCCAATCCCAAACTGACCGCCAAGCAGGTTATTACCCTGGTTCGTGCTTTGGGCGACAATGCCGAGCATCCCGACAATGTGTTTGGTTGGGGCATACCTGACTATAGCAAGTAAAAAGATTTTTAATCACAAAAAGCCCCGCAAGTCAGTTCGATATGCGGGGCTTATTTCATGATTGCCGCCTTGGCGATATGCAATTGCTATTATCCCCACCAGCTTTGCGATGGCATATCAGTTGAGGTAAGGGAAAAAAGTACGAAATGGCATTTTTGCGTGTTGAGATTTGTTTATGTTCGTCTTTTGCAGTAATTTTGGTACACTAAATGCGAATCAAAAGAGAATTATGGTTTACGGAGTGATAGGAACTGGAGCCTTGGGCGGCTTCTATGGTGGCAGGCTTGCCAAGAGCGGACAGGAGGTGCATTTCCTGTTGCATCGCGATTATGAATATGTGAAGGAAAATGGTTTGCATGTGGATTCCTGCGACGGCAGTTTTCATCTCGAACAAGTCCATGCATACGGTTCGGCTGTTGATATGCCGAAGTGCGATGTGGTGCTTGTGGGTCTCAAGACGACGAACAACCACTTGCTTTCATCGTTGTTGCCTCCATTGTTGCGGCACGACACCGTGGTGGTGCTGATACAGAACGGCATCGGGGTGGAGGAGGACGTCCAGAAGATGTTTCCGGGCCAACCGTTGGTAGCGGGTCTTGCTTTCATCTGCTGTTCGAAGACAGAGCCAGGTAGGGTAAACCACCAGTGCTACGGGAGTATCAACTTTGGCAATTACAGTTGTAGGGATGAGAGGACCTTCCGCGCCATCATCGATGAGTTCACCCATGCAGGCATAGAGTGTGCTGAGGTGGAGTATCTGGAGGCACGTTGGCGTAAGGCAGTATGGAATGTGCCTTTCAATGGTATGACGGTAGTGCTGAACACGCAGACCGACCTTTTGCTCAAGCATCCTTCCACTCGGGGACTCATTTATACGATGATGATGGAGGTGATTACTGCCGCCCGTCATCTTGGTGTAACAAGCCTTGACCATCGTTTCGCTGACAAGATGATGGAGATGACTGACAACATGACCCCTTATAGCCCTTCCATGAAACTCGATTACGATTTGCAACGTCCGATGGAAATCAAATACATCTACCTTCGTCCCCTGCAGATTGCCGCAGAGGCTGGTTGTCCGATGCCCCATGTGGATGCGTTGGCCAAGATGCTGAGTTACATCGGTGCCAGCATGGATGAAGGTAAGGATTTGGATGACAACTCGGAGAAACGCTGATGGATGTTTTCCGCCAATAATTCAGGTTTGATGCCCATAGCCTCGCTGATGGCTGAATAGACGGACAAGAGAGGTTTGTCCGACATGTCGGTCTCCACCCACAGATGGTTCAATGGAACCACACGAGGTACCTCAATGTTGAAGTGTTCGCCAAGGGAGATGTCCAGACCAGCGCGGAGCAGTTGTCTGGCTTGATCAGGTTTGCCTCTGAAGCCATGTATTATCCATTTCTGTATTGGACTTAACAGTTTCCTGATGCGCAACAGTTCGTCGAACGCTTTCACGCAATGGATGACCATGGGAAGACCTGATACCTCGCTCAATTCTATTTGTGAGACAAAGACTTCCTCTTGTTGGTTCATGTCGATGGGACGGGTCTTGTCGAGTCCGGCCTCACCGATGAACATGATGCTGGGACATTTTTGGACGACAGTCCGCATAGTCTCGGTATATTCTGGTGGCAGGGAGCCAGTATTCCATGGATGTATGCCCAATGCGATGGAGTTACCTCTTTCGTTCACAGTCCTGCAGATGGCATTGATGTCGCCTTTGTGCGTAGTGTGAAGTTGGCAGAAGTCAAGGCAGGCCACCTCTATGATGTCGGCAGACGAATGCCTTAGGTGAGTATGTATATCAACCAAAGGACTCATGGCACGGGGTCGTAACCACTGCCTCCCCATGGATGGCAGCGGAGGATGCGTCGTATGGCGAGATAGGTGCCATAGAAAGGTCCGTGTTTTTTGATGGCCTCCACGGCGTATTGTGAGCATGTAGGTGTGAACCTACATGATGGTGGCGTGTAGGGAGAGATGCACTTGCGGTAGAAATAGATGGGGACAAGCAGGATGAAAGACAAGACCTTGCATATCACTCCCCAAATTGTCTTGAAAACGTTCATTATGATGAGTTTTTATCCCGAATTAACGAATTGGTCGTGCAGATTAAGTTGTCTTCTTGTTTTTATTGAGCGCCTCAGCGGTGCGTTGCAGTAGTTTGCAGACACTCTTCTGTACTTCTCTGTAGGAAGCCACTTTGTCGCTGATGCAGATGAATGCGATGTTGACGGTGCATCCCAGCGACAGGGCCGTTTCGGTCAGAATGCCCTTGTTCAATCTGTATGCCTCCCGCGCCAGTCGTTTCATTCTGTTTCGGTCGATGGCATGGCGCAGGCGGTGTTTTGGTATGCTGACCAGTATTTTGACTGGTGTCTCGTCGCTTTCTGTCGTTCGGAATACGGCACGGAAAGGATATGCGGCAAAGGAGAGGTTTCCTCCGCCGAATAGAGCATCAATCTCCTTCTTTTTGTTCAGCCTTTCCGACTTCTGCAAAGTGTGTCCATTAGGTTTCATGTTGCGAAGATAGTATTTATTTCCCAATTACAGCAACAGGGCCGGCAAGAAAATCCTTGCCGGCCCCATATTTTGTGTTTGATGTTGTCAGTGAATCCTTATTCGTGCTGTTTGATGTAAGCCTCAATCATGGCGGGGACAGACCTCAATTCCTCTGTGGGCTGTAGATCCACTCTCAGTCCGTGGTCTTCGGCTTCCTTGATGGTTTTCTGCCCGAGGCAAGCAATGGCCACGTCGCCTTGCTTGAAATCGGGGAAATCCTTGAGCAGTGTGCGTATGCCTTCTGGGCTGAAGAACACGAGCATATTGTAGTCGAGTTTCTCGTCCTTTCCAAAATCATTGCTGACGGTGTAGTACATCACAGCCTCAGTGTGGTTGAGTCCGGCCTCGTCGAGCATGTTCTTCATGTCGTCGTTGTGTACGGAAGACTGTGGAACGAAATACTTCTCCTCCTTGTGTTTCTGCATGAGTGGAATCAGTCCTTCGATATGTCCTGTGGAACTGACGAAAACCTTACGTTTGCGGTATTGTACATACTTGCTGATATAATGGGCTACGAGTTCAGAGACGCAAAAGTACTTCATTGAGTCAGGCACATTCACACGCAGTTCTTTGCAGAGATTGAAGAAATGGTCGATTGCATGGCGTGAGGTGAAGACGATGGCAGAATGGTCGAGAATAGAGACCCTCTGCTGACGGAAATCCTTAGGAGTCATAGGCTCCACCTTGATAAAGGGTCTGAACACCATCTCTATTCCGTATTTCTTCTCAAGGTCGAAATAAGGCGACCTCTCGACTTTGGGACGAGGTTGCGACACTAAGATTTTGGTTGTCATTCTTTAAAAGAAAATTACTGTTAAATTTCTGTCT
>CACYEC010000398.1 GCA_902773225.1 uncultured Bacteroidales bacterium | reverse complement strand
GTTCTGTCATGCAGATTCTTTAGGTCATTATATAACTGAATCTTTTGACTTTTATCTAATTTACGTACTGTATTTTGGAGAACGCTAAGATAATAGTATTTGCCAGCATTATACTTTCTTGCATTTGGTTCAAATAAAGATTCTAAGATAATTTCTTTTCTTATTTCTTCCCTCTCCATAGGAGATAAGGCATACTCTATAAATCGCTGCACTCTTCCATTTGTTTCTTCATAGAAGATGCGTGTTCCATCTTTGAATTTGATTTCCTTCTGTATCATAGCTCTTTATTGGGTTTAATAATGCATAATGTATTGCAAAGGTAGAAAATAAAAGTGATAAAATGGCTGTTTTCACAGTTTTTCTATATTTTGTTTATATCAGTCCTAGCTTCTTTGCCAATTCCCAATGTTTACTTTGGTCATTATCTGTATAATACCGACAACGGTTATATGCAATGAATTCAACATTCGTTGGAATTCTAAGTTCACCAATTGTCGTTCTTGACCTTATAAACGCACATGCATAATAGATTCCATTATGCTTTACTGAGTTCCGCAATGAAATGTGATATACTTCATCATCTTCTTTCAGTTCTTCATCATTAGAGACCTTGTAGGCGAAAGTGTATATGGCATCATGTAACATCTTATCTGAATTGTCGATTCGAGTCCACTTTTCTTTTGTATCTTCATCGTAATAAGGAATGAAGTGGGTTGCTAAGACTTCATCATCGTGGCAAAGAGTTTCGCAGAGCCTTATTGACCAATCTGCTTCTTTGTATTGCCTCAATTCAAAAGCGACATGGTTATCACCTCTAATAGCCAATAGATGTAACCCACGCATAAAACTGACGGATTTGCCGAAAAGTTCAAACCACTCTAGTTCAATAAATGTTATCTTCTCAACCTTGAAAGTAAGTTCTTTTTCCCATTCTGTACAATATCCCACAATATAGTTGTTACCATATCGTTCTGAGTAAGACACATCACTTAAATGGAAGTTGTTTGATGTCTCACCATCCTTTAAGTAAGTAATCATTATATCGTTCTTACTCAAAATCACGTAATCAAGTTCTTGTCTAAGCATAAATGTTCACTATAATTCAATCTTCATGCTGTTCAATTTTATAACAACAGAAAAACACCTTATCACCGATAGCTCTCAATGACTTAGACAGTTCAAATGGTTCCAAGTTAGAACAATAGCTAAAAGCAAAGTCTTCTATTACCTCAATTCTATCAGACATTTGGACAGTCTTTAGTAATTTGCAGCCTTTGAATGCCTCTGCCTCTATGCACTCTACAGTATTTGGTATTACAATAGATTCCAATCCTGATTCTTTAAAAGCTAGTTCGGATATTGTTCTCAATCCATTTGGGAGATTGATAACTTTTACCTTGGCTCTATAGAAAGCTCCCCAACCAATTGATTTTACCGAATTGGGAAGAGTAATAATCTCTGACTTTGAGTATGTAAAAGCATAAGGATGCACATTCTCAACTGAGTTTGGTATGACCAACTCCTTTGCCTTGGAAAAACTACAAATCAATTCCTTGCCATCTTTGGAATAAAGAATATCTTCCTTAACAACGAAAGCTTCTGATTGTGAAATGATTTGTTTTATGTCACCTCCAAATGGATTCCCTTCAATCTCAGTTACTGATGGGGGAATAACGATTTCTTCAAGATAGTTATCCGCAAAAGCTAGATTCCCCAAGTATTTAACAGAATTCCCAATAATGATGCTGTCTGCTGAAATATGATGGAATGCATCTGCTTCAATGCGCTCAACACCATTCCCTATAGTGACAAGTCCGTTCATGACGCATGTCATAGCGAATGCATATTTCCCTATGTGTACTACGCTGTCTGGGATTATCAATTGCTCAAAATCCCCTGACATGAAGAAAGCTTCATCACCAATGCCTAGCAATCCGTTAGGAAGATTTACTATTCTACAATATCCAAACGCTTTTGCACCGATGTACTTTAACGACTCAGGGAATTCTATGTTATGTGTTTCCATATAAGCGAAAGCTTCATTGCATATAACCTCTGTACCATCCTTAACGATATAGTCCTCTTCCAAATCAACACCTTTTAGCAAGCGTTTCCCATCCTTACTATACGTCACACCATCATCATCAATGATAGCATCATTAAAGTCATCTTGTGAGACGGCTGCCATCTTTATATAGCGTTCTAATTCCGTATTGTGATACTGCTCTGTTGATTTCATAAAGAAAGTGGCTTTCGACCATTCAACCCTTGTTTAAGTGAACATAGGAAGTATTACAAGACTTGGACAG
>CACYEC010000397.1 GCA_902773225.1 uncultured Bacteroidales bacterium | reverse complement strand
CCTGAAGAACAAGGTCACATCACTCGGTTTCGGCACAGAGAAATATATCACCGGTGCATACATCACGGAAGTAGGCAAGGAAGTGGGCAAGTTCTATGGCTGGGACTACCAGGGAATCATCCGTACGCAGGAGCAACTTGACCAGTTGAACGCCCTTGCACAGGCCCAGGGCCTTTCCGAATATCAGCCCGGCGCACAGGTAGGCGACTGCTACTATCGCGATGTCAACGGCGACGGCCAAATCAATGGCGACGACCAGACCGTGCTTGGCAGCGGCCTGCCCAAGGTGAACTTTGGCCTGAGCGCCCATCTGGAGTACAAGATTTTCGACTTGAGCATCTCCACGTTCGGCGCACTCGGCTACCATGTCACCGATTACCTCTACAACACGCTGAACTCCAGTTACGGCTATGGCAACAAGGACGTGAACATCCTCAATGCCAACCGTTGGGACGGCTCGACATACGTTAGCGACATTCCCCGCACCTACCTGTCCAACAGCGCCACATTGGCATGGAATGACTTGTTCTGCGACCGACAAATCCAGAATGCCGCATATTGGAAAATAGCCAACATCGAACTGGGCTGCAATCTTCCCAACAAATGGTTCGGCAACTCTGTAAGTGGCGTCCGCATCTATGTCTCCGCACAGAATCTCTACACCTTCACGGGTTATAAAGGTTATAACGTCGACTATGCCGGCGGCACCTTCACCCCAGGTTACAACTACTGTTCGTATCCCACGGCACGAAGCTTCATGGCAGGTCTTAACTTCACATTCTAAGACAATGATTATAACGAATTTAACGAATAAAGATATGAAACTTTATAAAATATCCTTTGCTGTAATGTTGGGACTCGGCATGCTTGCCTCATGTGAGGACAAACTGGACGTGTCCAACCCCAACCAGCAGACAACAGCCACATTCGGCAATGCAGCCGAAGAACTGGAGGAGAATGTCATCGCTGCCTACAACCATATCCGCATGGAGGGAACATACGCCCGTGTAGGCTATACACTTGATGTTTGTCGTGGTGACGAGGTGTGGAACTCTTCCCAAGTATGGTACATGCCTTTCGACGACCTTAACGCCCCCTTCACCGACGAGATCGGGCAGTGGTCGTGGCGTGACTGGTACTACACCATCAACGTATGCAACTATACTCTTTCCCGCTGCGGCGACGACAACAGCGCCCTCAGCGAGCAGATGAAGCACATCAAGGGACAGATGCTCTTCCTCAGAGGCCTTGCATACTACAATCTTACAGGTTATTATCAGAACCCGCTTCTGATCACCGACTATGCCACCTACTCTTCCCTCGACGGCCTTTATGGTTCAAACTCAGAGGCTGATGATGCCGATGCGAATGTGCAGTACGACCGGGCATGGGATCAAGTGGAGAAGGACTTCAAGGAGGCCATGGAACTGCTTCCCAGCCGTGATGCCGGCGGCGAGTGGGCCAAGGGACGTGCCACCAGCGGCGCTGCCGCCGGATTCTATGCCCGCGCCTTGATGATGCGCCACAAGTACAGCGAGGCCCTTGCGATACTCAAGGCAATCATCGGAGGGCAATATGGCACATACAAGTTGATGGCCAACTACGGCGACAACTTCCGCGAAGGTCCTGCTTACGAGAACAACGACGAGAGCCTGTTTGAAATCCAGTACCTCGACTATGGCTCACAAGGCACCGATGACGAGTGGACCCCCGTGAACACCAGTGCAAACGCCACCCAAGGCCATGCCATAGAGAGCAACTTCGGCCCTGGCGACTGCGGCGGATGGGCCGACCTCTCAGCATCACCCTGGCTTTACAGCCTTTTCAAGGCAGAGCGCACAACGGCCGGTTCTCTCGACCCGCGCCTCTACTGGACCATCGGCACATACGAGGCAGACTGGGATGGCTTCGAGTATGGCAACGTTGGCTACACCTTGCCTCTGACCGATGACGCACCCATAGTGACCAACAACAACTATGGCGGCCTGCCTATCGCCAAGCACACCAACTTCCGCATGGGTCTCTATGACAAGGTAATCACCGGCCTGCATTGCGGCATCAATCTCCGCATCATGCGTTATTCAGACGTTTTGCTTCGTGCCGCCGAGTGTGAGAATGAAATCAACGGTCCCACCCAGCAGGCAATAGATTGGATCAACCAAGTACGCAACCGCGCCGGCCTTGCAGACTTGAAGCTGTCAGACTTTGGTTCTGCAGACAAACTCTTTGAGCAGATAGCCAACGTGGAGCGTCCCAAGGAGTTCGGTTGTGAATGGGGACGTGGCTTCGACCTCTTGCGCTGGGGCTTTTTCTACAATCCTGACCGCCTGCAGCAAATCAAGGAGCACGGCACATTCCGACGTACGAACGACAGGACAAGAGTCAAGGAGCCTGTAAGCTATTCCGAGGTAGGTGTAGACAGTGAGTTGAAGAGTTCATACGACAGCTGGATCCAAGGGCATGAGTTCTTCCCCATCTTCCAAGGCACGCTGAACGACAACCCCAATCTTGTAGGCAACTCGGCCAATTTCAGCAAAAGCAATGAAAGTTACTTCAGCAGCAAGGGCTGGACGATACACCCTGTAGTAAACCTCTGAGGGAAAGTAAAAAATGAAAACAAGCAAACAAGAATTAAAGAATAAGATTATGAAACTCAATAAAATAGCAACCGCATTCTGCACCGCAGCCTTAGGCATGCTGATGATGACGAGTTGTGAAGGTGGTGACTTGTTCAACATCAACTCTCCCGACTGGTTGTCGGCAAAGGCAGACTCCATAGCGCAGGAGAAGTCAAAGAACCAGGGCGATGACAAGATTGAAGGCTTGGAGGAGGATGTATATACAGTGGGAGCCACCGACTACTCCTCAGGCTGGTGGGCTCAATTTTCCAAGTACTACCAGGTTCCTGAAGGCCAGACATGGATTGCACAGTTCAACCTCAACATCAATCCTGCTGCTTCCAACACTTATAAGAACTTCGCCATGATCATCTGCAACGATGAGGACCGCGGGGCTGCAAACTATAAGGAATATGGTGCCATCCGTTTCGACAACCAGCCTAGTGGAAACTCGGAATGGGGTGACTACATAGACCGGAACCTGGTACAGAGCACCCTTACTTTCGACACCGACACCGATAACGGAGTTGACAAGCTCGGAGGAAAGGTGACACTGACAGTAGACCGTTCCACAGGCGGGTTGGTTGTCACAATGACCAACGGGACTGTCACGAAGACCTATACCCAGACCACGCCCTTGGTCAACCTGAATGCAGACCCTTCCAACACCAACATTCGTTGCTTCCTTGTCCCAGAAGGGTCCTACATCAGCTTCCTGGGCAGCACCATCGAGCCTATCGGCGGCTTCACATCCAGGGAGGACAAGCAGCCTCTGTCCTTGACATTGAACGGCGTGCCCAAGAAGGTGCTCCAGGGAACAGAGCTTGCCGACGCCTTTGCCAATGTAACTGCCACCATACAGTTCGAGCAGGAGGTGTCAGCAACAGTGAAGGCATCAGAACTGACCTTCCAGGCAGTGCCCGACATGCACTCCCTGGGCAAGAAGACACTGGTTGCCGCCTATTCCAAGACCTACAAGGGCGAGGCAGCCAAAACTCCGGTGATTGGCTCAGCACAGTTTGAAGTGGTTGACAAGATGTACACCTCCATCGGTGCTACAGACAACTCCACTCCATTCTGGGGTGCCCACTCCGACAACATCAAGGTGAATCCGGGTGAAACCTTCGTCAGCACCTTCACCAACTATACCAGTGGCCAAAACAATTGGAACAACTTCGTCATCGTTCTTTGCAGCGAAGACAGTGGCACGGAGTATGCCGTAGTGCGCGCCGACAACTATGGCTGGGGCGCAGGCTATGATGCTTGCACACCGAGCGGAGGCCAGTCGGACTGGGGCGAATGGCTTGCAGCCATGGACGGTGCCAAGGTGACGACATACATCACCAACAATGGCAATGGCACAGCCGACATCAAGGCTGTCATGGTAGGCAATAATAACATGACCTACTATCAGGAATATATCGGTATCGGTGCCGTTGATCCCAACAACTGCTACTTCAACTTCACTGTTGACGGCAGCCATATTGAGTTTGACGATGCGATTGGAGCAGACGACAACTCTACTGGTTTCTGGGGTGCTCACTCGGAGATGATCAAGGTGCCCGTGGGCAATACCTACACCACCCGTTTCAAGAACTTCACTTCCGGAGCCAGCAACTGGAACAACTTCTGTGTAGTATTGACACGTGCGGACAATTCCGAGTATGCCGTAGTGCGTGCCGACAACTATGGCTGGGGTGACAGTTACGGAGCCTGCATGCCTAGCGGAGGCCAGACAGACTGGGGAGCCTGGCTTGCAGCCATGGACGAATCGATGGTTACCGTCTCTGTGACCAACCATGGCAGTTCCGCCGATGTGAAATGCGTCATGGTTGGCAACAACGGCGTGAGCTACCTTCAGGACTACATTGGCATCAGTCCCATCGATGGCGACGACTTGTTCTTCCGATTCACGGTAGATGGCTGCCACCTGATATTCGAATGACAGTCATATAACCAATGTGTACAAAAGCAAAAGGAGAGCTTCGGCTCTCCTTTTGTCATTGTTTCATTAGCTAAACGACTACTTTTTGGACGCCTATGGCATCAGATACTTGAGCACACTCTCCCAGTCGGGGAATTGCGCTGAGCCAAACTGTATCCACACGCCGGGGAATTCGCTGGCACCGTGCCCGCTACGGTCGTCTATCAGATAGTCACCAATGAAGAGGTCCACTTGAAAATGTCAGATAATTTGTTCTGAGCACACCCGGAGTGCTCATCTCCCCTCCCATCTGTAGAGACGGGATACATCCCGTCTCAATGGCAGGGAGGTGACATGTAACTTTTTGATATTCAAACAAATGAAACCCTATCTCCTTGCAGTCAAGCACAAGCCCTGACCCTAAGGGGACCTAAGGGGAAGAGGAAATGCGACCGATTTTACCCACTGTCAACAATTTCGATACACAAAAAATTGAATTTTTTGGAAGATATAACTATATTATAATATCATTCAACCAAATCATTCAACCAAAACAACAAAACAGATATGAAAAGTAGAATCTTCACAACCATCCTCTATGTCGCAGCCGGACTGACAGGCGTGGGGTTAGCATATATGATCTGTTCCTATGTGGACAACAAATTCGGAGAAGACAACATCTTTCCATTCTTGCTTATGCCTGTCGTCATCGGCATACTTGAAGCCATCACTGCAAAGATGAAGAAATGATATCAATCGCTCATTGGGATGGTCAAACATCCATTTGGGAAGCGAGAACCAACGGTCGACGTGCGAAGCGGAAGTCATATTATAAGAAAATCTGTAAGAAAATGGTAAGAAAAAATCCAGATCCGAATGTATTATATCCATAAAGCTTTTGCCGCCGCACGGTGCAATACTGCACTGTGCGGCGGGTGTGTATTTGCGAGCTATTCCTTTTTTATTATGGAATCTTTATTCAATAAAGGTCTAAAAGGGCGGTCCTTGGTACAAAGGACAACTTCTTTTCCCTCTGTATCTATCATCCCCCATTTGCCTTCGCTGTTCTTTACAGGAGCTCTACCATTCCTGAATCCTCTAACTTCCTCATAGGGCAGATTGAAAGGTATGACGGTTTGGTTTTTCAAGCCAATGGCACCATAACAGCCATTTTTCTTTGCAATGGTGATGCCGTTCTCAAAACTATATATATCTTCATATTCAACAGGTATCTGCTCGCCACCTTGCTCATTGATGTATCCATACAAATATCCATGTTCTTGGTCTAACCTGACCATACATAGT
>CACYEC010000396.1 GCA_902773225.1 uncultured Bacteroidales bacterium | reverse complement strand
TCGTCCTTCAGTTTGGCCAGTCCATTCAACAAGAAGAGCATCTGACCGTCGCCGATAGAGGGGAGTCCAGGCTCAAAACGTCCGGCACCGCCCAACCTGTTCTCTTCCTCGACCTTGGCGCGTGAAGGTTTCCACTCAATACCGAAAGGAGGGTTGGAGATGACATAGTCGAACTTATAGCCAGCGAACTGGTCATCGCCAAGCGTGTCGCCTTGCCGCATATTGTCGGCATTACCGCCACGAATCAGTGTGTCGGCCTTGGCGATGGCGAAGGTCTGGTTGTTCAGTTCCTGACCGTAACTGGTCACCTCCGCTTCGGGGTCAATCTGCAGGAATCGGTCGGTCAGACACGACAGCATCTGACTCGTTCCCATCGCCATATCGTAGATGGTGGCGATGATGCCTTCCTCCTCCAACCGTGCTTCGTCGTCGCCCACCAGCAGTTCCGCCATCAGGTTGATGATGTCGCGAGCGGTGAAGTGTGCTCCAGCCTGTTCGTCGTAACTCTCAGAGAACTTACGAACGAGTTCTTCAAAGATGTAACCCATATCGACGCTCGACACCTTGTCGGCACCAAGATAGGCTTTTGATGTGCAGAACTCCTTGATGACGAGGTAGAGCAGTCCCGCATCCGCCATCTTGTCAATCTCCTTCTGGAACTCCATGCGGTGGATGATGTCGATGACGTTCTCCGAGAAATGGTTAAGGTAGGACTCGAAGTTGTCCTTGATGTTTTCGGCATCAGCCAGGAGGGTCTCGAAGGTGAAGCGGCTGAGGTTGTAGAACTTCTGTCCTGCTGCCCTTTCGAGGAAACCGCGTTTCATCTCTATTTTTTTCTCGTCCAGTTCTTTATTGGTCTGCAACACCTTGTCGCGTGTAGGAGCCAGTGTGTCCTCAAATCGTTTGATGACGCACATGGGCAGAATCACGTTGCCATACTCATGGGGTTTGTACACACCTACCAATTTATCAGCGATAGCCCAGATGAGGTTCGCTTTCTCCTGCACGTTGACTGTTGTCTGCTGTTGTCTTTCGTCGATGCTCATATCAATATAGAATTTGCAGTTTTGATTTCAAACAATTATAATAATAACGTGGAGTCAATGATTATACTCTTCCATACTTGATTTCACCCAAAGAAGAGTCTTTTTGTATGATTAGCTGCCAATATTCGTCCTCAACAGGTTGGGTTGACATATTTGGCACTAACAAATCACAGAGATAATGATTGTCATCACTCTTTTTCCATTTTGATTGACTTTGCCTCATTTTATCCTCAATAATGAAAATGATATTGTCATCAATGTTTTTTTCGAACTCAATAATTGCTTCACCACTAAAGTCACCGGTCATGTCCTTTAGGGTTTCTTTGCATTCTTTTACTGTAAAGTTGGGAAATCGGAAATTAGTAATACTCTCTATCTCAGACTTGGAAGTAAAAAATTGATTAGGTTTGCATGGATACTTTGTTAGTATGCTGAGTTGTCCATTTTCGATAGCTGTTTTATAATCTTTGCCGAACTTCTTTATCATGCTATTCTCATCATCGCTTTTTTTCAATAAATAAAGAAAAAGAGCCATAAATGCAATTATCAGCAACAGAGCTACCCCTATCACCCATCTTACCACTGGTACATATACTGCCAGTACTATAATGGCTAAGAAGACAATCCAAAAGAAAAGAATCTTCATAAGCTAATCATTTATTCACTATCAGCGTCTGTTACTTTCTCAACAAGTGGCACAAGCTCAAATTCAAGAATACTTGAGGGTATTCCCAATTCCTTGAACAAGTAGCTGATGCAACTGCGTTTAGTGTTCGTACTACAAGAGGAGTAGATATAACACCTATCTGCAACTTTGCTTCTGTCTTTTCTGTCTTTTTCGTGTAACCATTCTCCCTTTGATGCCAGATAGGCCATTGTTGAAGGATTCTCATCATACATCAATTTGGCAACCTGAACCAGCATGTCTTTCCAATTGTCTACTGAATGGCGTTCGTCACGATAACGATAACCAAGGATAGAACGATTCGTCAGTTCATACTCATCGTCATCGAATGAAACAAGTTCATATTCTCTTTCCAATGGCGTGTAGGCTGTCGATATCATTGGCCATAGTCGCAGAAAATTGCTCAATAAGATTTCCTGCCTTTCCTGAATCTCAACCAAAGTCCATTTAGCACATTGTTTCAAATAGTTGGATAATCTGAAAGCAGAATTGTCAAAACCGTCTATCTTGTTGCCTTTTCTGTCAATATAACCTTCCTTCTTCTCAGAGAAAGAATGATTGCTGTATGATATATTAAAACCAGTCAGCGTCAGATTTGCAAAGGTGTGAAGATAGGACTGATGTATGTTTTCCCAGTCATTCCCAAGCTCTTGTTTCCACTGTGGGGTTAAAGTCTGAGGCATAATGTGTTCGATGGTGAACTCGCCTGATTTCATCTTGTCAACAATTGTGTCGTTCGCTTCAGGGCTGTTTTCATTCTCCATCCTTTCGAACAGGAAGTAACGGTAACTGCTGGGGATACGGTATATCTGTCTTGTAGGGAATTGTTCCCTTACTTCATTGTCTGAAGGGAAGGATGCTGTTCCTTGTTTTCTTAGCAACACATATTTCAGTATCTCAGAATATGGTAATGTCAAGCTTACATCTCTTTCTTCATGACGCTTATAAATTTTCGTTATATCTGTATGAAGGATGGCAAACATCTTTTGAAGTGCATTTGCAGGATAGTTGCAAATGATACGACGAGCCCAGAAATTTTCCACCACATCCAGCACCTTAAAAATCTCATCCTCATCTAATTCATGAATGGTGGCATAGTCGAAGAATGAGAGAAAGAAAGGCAGGTGAACAGTTGTGCCAATATTGCCAATCTGCCAAAGTTTGCGATCTATACGCTTATTGCCAGTTTCACCTTTAACTATCTGTCTGTAGAATCGAGCATATTTTAGCATCTTTTCGAGTAAATCCTTTCTCTCTAAGTGATTTACTTCGTCATAAGTCTTGAAGTCAAAATACAAGTCTTCAATATTACTGATGGAACCATTTTCGATAGTCAGGTAATCGCGGATGAACATAGTCGGTTCGCCATCAGTTAATTTTTCGATTTTGCTCCAATAGGAATGATAATATTCTTCCTGCTGGGTTGGTGAAAGCGACATCAGTAGATAGTTCCTCACCTTGTCGGCTTCCTCCAAGTCTTTACCACAGGAGTTCAAAGACTCGAAGATTAGCTGTGGATTGTCTTTAGAATCCAAACAAATATCAATGATGATAAGTCTCTCGATAGCTTCGATTAAATCCGTAAAAGAAAGGTCGCTTGCTTTAATCATTTGATAGAACAGTTGGTAATTTGATGTGATACCAGAGTTCTTGGCAAAATCTTCAGGACAATTATTGAATAATGCATCGTATGCCTCCAAATCTCCTTCAATAGGTTTCAGCTTGATTTTGCGGTCAACCCTACGGCGGATGGCAAATAGATAGTTTTTGCGCACTTCTTCTATGTCCTCATCACCTTTTTCCATGTCACCATTGGCTACAGCATTAATCCCTGCCAGTATGAGCAAGGACAGTGTAGTGATGCGCTGTTGGCCATCAATTATCAGCAAATCGTCCTCGGTCTCACTTGCTTTGGTCGAAACAATGCTTCCAAAGAAGTGGCTATAGATTCCTTCACGATGGATTTTCTTCAAATCTTCAAACAACCTGACACAATGCTTTTGTTGCCAGGCGTATTTGCGCTGGTACAGAGGTATGATGAACAGAGTTCTTGCTCCGTAGAAATAATCACTTATTTTAGTTGCATCACGCATATTATTGCATTTTGTGTTTTAACTTCATTGTCCACAGGCTTTAGGTTAGTGTTATTAATGGACTCTGAATAGAAATATGAATATTTAATCTTGCAAATGTATAGAATAATTCTAACTTAACCAAATCATAAAAGATTATTGGTCATCAAAACAACTCTAATTGTGGGATTCCATCATAGGTTGAGCCGTTCTCGAAATTATCGTGCTCAATAAATTCCCGCAGATACTTGATGGGGAATGGAGCGACTGTCCATCGGTTCAGTCTCACAAAGTCAACCATGCACATGGAAAGAATGCGATT
>CACYEC010000395.1 GCA_902773225.1 uncultured Bacteroidales bacterium | reverse complement strand
GCCTTCATGCTCCTTGAGTCGTTGCTCCATGTCAGCCGTGTGGATATTCTGAGCGACAAAGATATAACTTTTTCTTCACTCCAACGCTATCAGTTGCAAGGAATGTTGGACCGATTGGTCAAACACGAGCCTGTGCAATATGTGTTGGGGTTGGCTGAGTTTTGTGGACTGACATTGGAAGTAGGTCCTGATGTACTGATTCCACGACCCGAAACGGAGGAACTGGTGGAATGGATTTGCGATGACCTCAATGGTGCGACATCACCCACTATCGTCGATGTGTGCACAGGTTCAGGATGTATAGCGTTGGCTTTGTCCCACCACGTTCCAGAATCCTATATCCGAGCCACCGACCTCAGTGAGGAGGCATTGGCAGTGGCGCGTCGGAATGCGAGTCGTCTCCACCTGCCTGTCTCTTTCTGCCATGCCGACGCACTGGGCGGCAATCCTTTCGGTGACAGTGAAGGCGAACCCAACCCCATGTTCGACGTAGTGGTGAGCAACCCGCCCTACATCCGCCAATGCGAGCGCTCGAACATGGATGCCAATGTCCTCGATTATGAGCCTGAGCAGGCCCTCTTTGTGCCCGACGAGCGTCCTTTGCTTTTCTATGAGGCCATCGCCCGTGAGGCATGGACACGACTAAAACCCAGAGGCGCCATCTATTTCGAAATCAACAGAGATTTTGGTCAGCAAATCCTTGCCATGCTCTCAGCCATCGGTTTCAAGGACTCCGAATTGCGACTCGACTCCTACGGTAACCCACGCATGGTCAAAGCCACCACATCATAACATCCACCAATTAGACCCATATCTCCCCTACCCCATCAAACCCCTAAAAACTATCATGTCCACTCCTCTTTCCGAAGAACAAGCCTATCAGAAGTTGTCGGCACTGTGTGCCGTTTCCGAGCAGTGCATAGCCGACATCCGTCGTAAAATGCAGAAATGGACCATCATCGGTGATGCAGAAGCCATCATCGACCGTTTGGTCAAGGAACGTTTTATCGACGAAAGGCGTTTCGCACGTGCATTCGCCCTCGATAAGTTCCGCTACAACCACTGGGGGCGCGAGATGATACGCATGGAAATGATGCGCCGAAACATCTCCTCCACCGACATCGACTATGGCATCTCAGAGATTCCTGATGAGGAGTACGACGCCGTGTTGCGCCATCTCATCGAAGCCAAGCGTCCTACTGTGAAAGGCAAGAATGAATATGAGGTCAATCAGAAAATAATCCGTTACGCGCTTGGAAAAGGATACAGGATGGACGAGATTCTCAGATTTATTGACTAACTTCGCAGTCTCAATGATAAAACGATATAAACAAGATATGGAAAAATACGACTTTGACAAACTAACTCAGCGTTGCCACACCAATTCCATCAAATGGGACACTATTGACGAGGGCGTGTTGCCGATGTGGGTGGCCGACATGGATTTTGAAACCGCTCCCGCAGTGGTGGAAGCCTTGCGAAAACGGGTGGAACATGGCATCTTCGGCTACACCAAGGTGCCAGATGAATTCTATGAGGCCATCAAGGGATGGTTCGCACGACGTCATGGATGGCACATCGACAAGGAATGGATTCTCTATACCAGTGGTGTGGTGCCCGCCATTTCTGCCATTATCAAGGCACTCACCCAGCCTGGTGATGCCGTACTGATACAGACTCCCGTCTATAACTGTTTCTTCTCGTCCATACGCAACAATGGATGCACATTGGCAGAGAACAAACTCGTCTATCACGACAGCACCTATACCATCGACTTCGATGACTTTGAGCAACAGTGCGCCAGGGAAGACGTGAAGGTCTTCTTGCTCTGCAACCCTCACAATCCCACGGGAAGGGTATGGACACAGGCAGAGTTGCAGAAGATGGGAAATATCTGCATACGGCACGATGTGGTCATCATCAGCGACGAGATTCATTGTGAGTTGACCATGCCCGAATACAAGTATATCCCTATGGGTTCCATCTCGCCCGAAATACAGCGTAACTGCATCTCTTGTGTCTCGCCCAGCAAGGCCTTCAACATCGCTGGACTACAAATCTCAGCCATCGTTTCCGATGATGCCGAAATTCGGGCGAAGATTGACAAGGCCCTTAATGTCAACGAGGTGTGCGATGTCAATCCTTTCGGCGTGCTGGCGCTCATCGCCGCCTACAACAAGGGTGAGGAATGGCTCGATAGCCTGCGCGAGTATCTCTATGGCAATTACAAGGCACTTTGTGAGTTCTTCCATGAGCAGATGCCCTATATTCCTGTTACCCGTCTGGAAGGCACCTACCTTGTTTGGGCAGACTGCAGTGGTTTGGGTACATCGGATGCCATCACTGCCAGACTGAAGAGCGAAGGCAAGGTGCTGGTCAATTCCGGCACCATGTACGGAGCGGCTGATAAGGATGGTTTCATCCGCATCAACATCGCCTGTCCACGACAGCGCATGATGGAAGGACTGCACCGCATCCACGCTGTGCTGAGCCAATTAAAGAATAATCATCCCGAATTAGCGATTTAGCGAATTGGCAGGCAAGACGACATCAATAATTCTCAAATTCTACAATTCGTGAGAAGAAGAAAGATATGCTGAAGCGTAAAGAGTCGAACATGCTGTTGGCGATGATACGCAATGGCCAGTCTATGACCTTGCGCCAACAAGTCGCGCTGACCCTCTTGTTGAGTCTGCCCTCCATGCTTGCGCAGATTACCCATATCCTCATGCAGTATATCGACGCATCGATGGTGGGTGGACTCGGTGCACAGGCAACAGCGTCCATAGGACTGGTTTCCACCACCATCTGGCTCTTCGGAGGTATGGTATCGGCCTCGTCTTCAGGATTCTCGGTGCAAGTGGCGCACAGCATCGGTGCCAACGACATGGGCAAGGCGCGCGACGTCTTCCGCCAGTCCATCTCGGCCACCATGCTTTTCAGTCTTTTGCTTGCCGCAATCGGTTTGTCCATCACGTCTTCCCTACCCCGTTGGCTTGGTGGTGGCGACGACATTGTGGCCGACGCTTCACGCTATTTCCTCATCTTCATTATCTGCTTACCCGCTTTGCAAATCGACCATCTCTGCGCCTCCATGTTGCGGTGCAGTGGTAATATGTACATTCCGAGCATGCTCAACATCATGATGTGTGTGCTCGATGTCATCTTCAATTTCCTTTTCATCTTCCCCACACGCGATGTCTCCCTCTTAGGTATGTCTCTCACCCTGCCAGGTGCAGGCCTGGGTGTGGTGGGTGCCGCCTTGGGTACTGCTGTGGCCGAATGGATTACGGCACTGCTGATGGCCTACTTCGCCATCGTGCGGTCGCCTGAATTGTCGCTGACCAAGGAAAAAGGCAGTTTCCGACCCACTTCACACGTTGTCAATAAAGCCTTACGTATCGGACTACCTATGGGATGCCAGCATGTCATCATGTGCGGAGCGCAAATCACATCCACTGTCATTGTGGCACCGCTCGGCACCTTTGCCATTGCCGCCAACTCTCTGGCGGTGACGGCCGAAAGCATCTGCTATATGCCTGGATACGGCATTGGAGAGGCTGCCACCACACTGGTAGGACAAAGCATTGGCGCGGCACGGCGAGACCTCACTTGGCGATTCTCCAAAATCACCTTGGCATTAGGCATGGGCATCATGACTTTCATGGGGATTGTGATGTATTTCGCCGCACCTTACATGATGGCCATCATGACCCCTGTGGAGGAAGTGCGACACCTCGGCACCATGGCCTTGCGTATAGAAGCCTTCGCAGAACCCATGTTTGCCGCGTCTATCGTCTGCTATGGTATTTTCGTGGGTGCTGGCGACACCTTGATACCAGCGGTGATGAATCTCAGCAGTATATGGCTGGTGAGAATATCGCTGGCCGCCATCCTCACCCCAAGGCTGGGACTGAACGGCGCATGGATTGCCATGTGTGTGGAGTTATGTGTGAGGGGTGCCATTTTCCTGATCAGGCTGAAACAAGGAAAATGGGTCACGAAAATGAGTTCATGAGTACAATAAGGGATTCCGGCCCCATATTGAAAATCAAATCAACGATGGACAGGTTGGGCAGGAAACCGTGTTTGTGCTGGAATACCTGGTAATAAGGGACAGACACAAACTCAGTGTCCTCCTCACAACTTTGCTTCGGGTGTATCAATGACCGGAAGTCAACCATTGAACATTGGCTATCGGCTATGTATTCGGGGGTGCGGTGGATGTCGGGTTGCAAGTCGATAAGTTCACAGCATTTAGCCACCAAGGCTTCGTTGAAATCCATCAGGAAAGTCCATTTCTGTTCATAGAAAGGACGGAAATCATCCTGATAGTATTCAAAGAAGGGGCTTGACAGATAACTAGACGACAAAGCATGCCAGTGGATGCTACGCCAGTGGTTGTGGTCGCTGATACGCACATCTTTCATCAGGTTTTTCCCGTCAGGCACTTTCTCCACGGGCAAAGTCAATGCGAGTGGTCCATTGGGTGAGTCGATGACGCATCGGTTGCGGTAGGTCTGCTTCTGGTAATTGTCGTACTGCTCCACCCAAACTCGCTCGTAGCGGCAAAGTTTGGTGAACCACTCCACGGGAGGGAGGTAGCATGAGGAGAGGAGGCATTGACCATTGACCATTGATGATCAAATCTACTTGATATTATCGACCATGCGGAAGAGACGGCTCCAGCGGATACGGCTCTTGGGATTGGCATCTGGGCTGATGGAGAGCCAGATGAAGATGGGCTTGCCCACGATATGGTCTTCTGGCACAAATCCCCAATAGCGGCTGTCAGCGCTGTTGTGGCGGTTGTCGCCCTGCATCCAATAGTAGTCCATCTTGAAGGTGTATTTGTCAGCCTCCTGACCGTTGATATAGATTTTTCCGTTCTTCACCTCCAGGTCGTTACCCTCATACACTTTGATAGGACGCTCGTAGATGGCGATGTTGTCCATAGTCAGGTTGATGCTCTGTCCCTTGGCTGGAATCCATATCGGACCATAGTTGTCGCGCGTCCATCCTGTGTAGTAGTCCAATGGGTAGAGATTGCCGTGCCAGCCATCGATGACAGGCACGATACTGTCAACCAGTTCGGTGTGGGTCACCAGTGCGTCGTAGGCCGCCTTGGTCAGAGGCATACCGTCGTCGCGTCGCATGATAGCGTTGCGGTCCTCATCACTGATGCCAAGTTCGTTGCACAAGTCATCGGGCAACAACTGACCGCCACGGGTATAGACGTGGTAGTTGTACTGGACGTTGTCGGGTTCCTTATTGGCTTTACCGTCAAGATAAATCACCTTGTTGCGTATTTGCAGGGTTTGACCTGGCAGACCCACACAGCGCTTCACATAGTTCTCGCGGCGATCCACAGGACGGGAAGTGATGTCGCCAAAACGGTAGTTGTCATTCGCCACAATCTGCTTGCCTTTTTGGTAGAGTTTTTGCCATAGAAGCATCTGGTCTTCGGTTGAGAGTCCTTGCAGAGAAGGGACTGCGCCTGTTTCTTCATAAACCTTTTCGCACCCGTAGGAGTAGCAGAGGTCGTAGAAATCGTTGCCATAGTTGGTCGCCACGGTGTCGCCTGCGGGATAATTGAAAACCACGATGTCGTTCAATTGAACACTGCCCAAACCTTTCACACGGCGGTATTCCCACTGAGGCCATTCGATGTACGACTTACATCCTATCATGGGCAAAGTGTGCTGTGTCAAGGGCATGGTCAAAGGTGTCTGGGGTATTCTTGGCCCATAACTCACCTTACTTACCAAGAGATAGTCGCCCGTCAGCAATGATTTCTCAAGGGAGGACGAGGGTATCTGGTAGTTCTGAAAAAAGAAATTGTTGACGAAATACACCGCCACCAAAGCAAAGACGATGGCATCCACCCAACTCATGATGGTGCGAGAAACGGGCGATTCGAGGTTCTTCCACCATGTCCACTTGATTTTTTTCGTGATGTAGGCATCGAAGATGAAGGGCACGACAATCAGTCCCCACCAACTCTTCACCCAAAAGAGGAACAAGAGGTATAGCACCAGAACGATGACGAACCATGTCCATGATTTCCAAGTGATTTTTTTCTCGTCGGCTTCTTTTTTGATTTTGCTCGGGTTAGTGTATTTAACCATTTTTGCTTCTGTTTTTATTGTTTTTTAGGGGATTGGGGTTGCTTGGATTTTTAGGATTTTAATTCCTAAAATTGGAAGAGGTCGTCAGTGGTAAGCAGACCAGTGTGGTTGGCAGTATATTCAGCGGCGAGAACTGCGCCAAGTGCAAAACCTTTTCGGCTGTGGGCATCGTGTGTGATGGTGATGCAGTCGGCCTCTGAGTCATATTTGATGGTGTGAATGCCAGGAACCTCGTCTCTGCGGATGCTGCTTACTGCAATTTCATCGGCCTTGCAGTCGGAGCTACCGCTCACGTTGCCGTCGGGAGCAGTGAATGTGCCTTTCACCCAGGAGGACTTGCGGTCCAGGTTCTCGAGGATGCCTTCGGTCAGTGTGATGGCTGTGCCACTGGGTGCGTCGAGTTTATGCACATGGTGCACTTCTTCCACGCTCACATCATAGACGGGAAAATTGTTCATAATCCTCGCCAGGTATTTGTTCACAGCGGAGAAGATCGCCACACCCAAACTGAAGTTCGACGCCCAGAATAGGGTCTTGCCTTCCTCTGTGCAGGCTTTTCTGACGTCTGCCTCATGTTCGTTGAGCCAACCTGTGCTACCCGACACCACTTTCACACCTGCTTTCCATGCTTTCAAGTAGTTGCTGTAGGCCACCATGGGATTGGTGAACTCAATGGCTACATCTGCGCTCTTGAAAGCCTCTGACTCAAACTCATCCTGGTTGTCGATGTCAATCTTGCTGACAATCTCATGACCACGCTCTATGGCAATCTGTTCTATCATTTTACCCATCTTGCCATAGCCTATAAGTGCTATTTTCATACTTTTCTACAATTTTTTGACTGCAAAGTTAGTCATTATGTTGAAATTTCTTATATTTGAAACGAATTTTAATACAAACTTGCATATTTACAACATATTTTTATGGAGGATTTAATCCATTATGTGTGGAAACACAAGATTTTCCCGCTCGAAGGATTGACCACCACAGATGGAAAATGTGTGGAGGTGGTCAGCCCTGGACTGCATAATTTTGACGCCGGTCCGGACTTCTTCAACTCCAAGGTGAAGGTGGATGGTGTGATGTGGGTGGGAAACGTGGAAATCCACAGCAATGCGTCCGACTGGTTTCGTCACGGACATGACCGTGACACCACCTACGACAGCATCATTCTCCACGTGGTTGGGAAGGCTGACTGTGAGGTCAGACGCAGCGACGGAACAGTCATTCCTCAGGTGGTGGTACCCGTACCCCAGTATGTAGTTGATAACTACCAGCAGTTGCGTTCTGCCGATATCTCGCCACGCTGTGGCAAGGTGGTTTCCACTTTGCCACCCATAGTGGTACATAGTTGGATGTCCACACTCTATGTGGAGCGGCTCGAACAGCGTACCAACCAAATCATTGAACGCTGGCATGATTGCGGCAAAGACTGGGAACAGACTTTCTTCATCACGCTTGCCCGGAACTTCGGTTTCGGAAAGAATGGCGATGCCTTCGAGCGCTGGGCGCAAAGCATACCCCTTGCCGCTGTTGGCAAACACCGTGACAACCTATTGCAGGTCGAGGCCATCTTTTTCGGCCAGGCGGGTCTGCTCGACGACTCCTGCCCCAAATCCGCGCCCAAAGACCCTTATTACATTCGGCTCAAGTCGGAATACAAATACTTGCAGAAGAAATTCCAGACTACCACGCCCTTGTGGCCGATAGACTATACTATGTGGCGTTTTTTGAGACTGCGTCCGCAGAACTTCCCGCATATCCGTATCGCCCAGTTGGCCATGCTCTATCATGAGGGAAGGCTGAATTTCTCGCGGACTGTTGAACTGGGCAATGATTTTTCCGCTGGTCCTTTGAATCAGACCATTGACAGGGCGAATAGTCTCAATCCCCAATCTCATGTCGATTTTGACAGTTTTGCATCTTACTTGCAGACACCTGTCAGCGACTATTGGCAGACACATTATTATTTCACGGATGACGAGTCTGGAGGAGAGCCCCTTAAGACGAAACCCATGACACACCTTCTCTCTAAAGCCTCAATCGATATCATCATCATCAACACCATCTCTCCTGTACTTTTCGCCTACGGCCGACAAAAACAACTCGACAACCTCACAGATGCGGCTATCGATATCGTGGAACAAATCACACCAGAATCCAACCGCATCATCAAAGACTGGACTGACTATGGCGTGGTTCCTGAGAACGCCGCCGACAGCCAAGGCCTCATCCAACTCCACAACGAGTACTGCGTCAAACGCAACTGTCTCCGCTGCCGATTTGGTTACGAGTTCATCCGCAACACACCCAAACTTCTCTTCGAGGACAAGTAATATGGATTAGAAACACAGGGGTAAGCAGGCAACCTTCCTGAGAATCGTTTGATGCAAGATGCTTGCGTACCATTACGAAAAGAAGGCATTGGACACAGGTCCAATGCCTTCTTATTAAGTCTCTGACCAAGGGGTCAGATTGAATAGTCAGTGATTACTTCACGAGAACCTTAGAAACTGTTACAGTACCGTCGGCGTTCACCTTCTTCACGATGTTAACACCCTTCTGTGCTGCCTTAGCGCGTGCACCACCAACAGTGAAGTACTGAACGGATACGGGTTCTGCAGTAGCGATAGACTCAACACCAGATGCGTCGCCACTTGGAGTCTGCTTGCTGTCTGTACCGAAGCAAATGAGTTCGAAGTCGTCCACGATACACCAGTTACCACCTGGAGAAGCAGCTTCAGCATCACGCTTCACACCGATACGGAGCTTAGTGTCTTGACCAACCTTCAGGATAACACTCACATTGTATGGGAGATATTCGTTGCCTTGCTCGTCAACCTTTGCAGTGTGGAAGTAAGTGTCGGCTGCTAACATTGTGTTAGGAATATAAGCTTCAGATTCAACCTGAGACTCAGACTCGATTCCATAAGGAGACTCAACCCAACCTGCTGAAGCGTGAGGCAGAGCAACAGAGTAAGTACCCTC